>CAYZFV010000232.1:0-3694 GCA_964477765.1 uncultured Candidatus Kuenenia sp. | reverse complement strand
CAGTCGCCGCGGTGTGGCTCGAAAGAATGGAGCACGTCGCCGCAGCGGCCGGCCCGCAGCGCGGCCGCGAGATCGTCGCGGCCGGTGCCGCGGCGAAGGCCCGCGTAGATGCGGCTGCCGGGCACGGCGTCGATCACATACCAGGCCTCGGTTTTACCGCGGTCGGGCGGCGTCAGCTGGCGGGCCCGGGCATCGTCGGGATGCACCTGCACGGAGAGGTCGTGGCTGGCGTCGAGAAACTTGAAGAGGAGCGGAAACGCGGGGAGCGGAGCGTGGCGGCCCAGCAACTCCGTACCGCGGGTGCGGACCAGGTCGCCGAGTGTGGTGCCGGCGAAGGGGCCGCAGGCCACGACACTTTGATCGGAGCCACGGTCGACGAGTTCCCAGGATTCGGCGTAATCGTCGCCGGGCGGCAGTTCCCGGCCGAGCATCGAGACGAAGCGTCGGCCGCCCCACAGGTAGCGGCGGTAGATCGGTGCAAAGAGAAGCGGCGTCATCGCGGGGTGGGTCACCGTCGGCATCGTCAGGCTGTGTCTGGAATCAGACTTTCCCGTAGCCCTCCAGGATGCGACCGATCCAGAACGCGCAGACCGAAAACACGAGCAGCATCAGCATCTGACCGAGCGAGATCGTCCTGTTGAGTTCCAACAAGACGGCCACCGCCGGCAGGCCGAGACCGATGAGTTGTCCGAAGCGTCCGATCGCATGCATGGAAGTGCGATCAGGATATACCGGCCTGCCGGGGTGCGCCGACAGCCGCGGCCCGCGATGGGAAGTGGGCCACATTGGCTCCGCCCCGGGCCCGTAGCGTGCGAAGATCGACCTCCGACAGGCCACACAGCCGCATCAGGCCCCCTGCGGAGCGGACACGGCTGGCGAGCGCGGTGATCGTGGCGATCAGGTCGTCATCGATCGCGTCCACCTGATCGAATTCCAAGAGCACGCGGTGGGCATGATTTTCCAAGAGCGCCTCCCAGATCCCGTCCGCCAGGGCAGGCTCCGGCCGCCCGGCCCGACAGAGATCGCCATCGAGCCGCACAAACAGCCAGTCCGGACCCCGCTCGACACGCAGTTGCCCGCGGCCGGCCTGCGATTGAATCCTCTGTGGATCGGCAACGGCGACTGGTGAGTCACTTGAAACCATCGGCTTGTCCCTCCGTGAGGCCGCCTCCATGGAAATCCCTTCCATGGCAAAGACGGCGTGAATCGCTTTATCCTGCCCCTGCATACGATCCTAAGGATCGCGTCAAGGGCCGCAAGTTCGATTTTCCCCAGGGACAGAAGCCAGGGCTTTTTTGGGCTGTTTTCCTGCCCGGGGGTTGTTTCTGTGACCCGCCCGGCAATACTGCCAGTACGCTCTCAGAGCGCCTTTCAGACACGCAGACACGCGAGGAGATCGTTTTATGAGTCGGCTCGGAGCAGTGACGTTCAAGGGCAACCCGCTGACCTTGGTTGGCGACGCCTTGCAGGTTGGCCAGCCCGCCCCCGACTTCGATCTCGTCTTCTACGGAGAGGGCGGCATGCACCACGTCACGAAAAAAGATCTTCTCGGCAAGCCCTCGATCATCAGCGTCGTGCCGTCACTCGACACGCCGGTCTGCCAGGTGCAGACCAAGACCTTCAACCAGAAGTTGGCCGCCCTCGGCGACAGGATCAACGCGCTCACCGTAAGCCTCGACCTGCCGTTTGCGATGAACCGCTTCTGCGGCGCCGAAGACATCAAGGGGATGAAAAACGGCAGCGACTACATGGATCGCAGTTTCGGCACCCACTGGGGCGTGCTCATCGACGAACTGAAAATTCTCGCCCGGGCCGTGTTCGTGCTCGACGCCCAGGGCGTCATTCAATACGCCCAGGTGGTGAAGGAAGTGGCCGAAGAGCCCGATTACGACGCCGCCCTGGCGGCGTTGCAGAATCTCGCGTAGTGCGGCGGCTCGGGGTTGCCCGTGCCACATCGCCGGACGCTCGCTTCGGGCATCCAAGCCCTCCGCTCAATCGGAGGAAACCTCGCTTCGCCATCCCGGCTGCGCTCGGTTTCCTACGCCGGCTCCGTGGCACGGGCAACCACTCGCTGAGTCCATGGCCGCCCGAGGCCTGTCATCGCCTCCAAGGATGCCAGAGGCGCATGCCAATGCTCTACCCCTGCAGCATCGCGTCGATCGCCTTTCGGGCGGCGTCGAGGGCCGCCGGAAGTTTGTCGACGAGCTTGCCTCCCGCCTGGGCCATGTCGGGGCGGCCGCCCCCCTTCCCTCCCACGATCGTCGCCGGCTCCTTGATCCACGTGCCGGCCGAGAGGCCACGGGCTTCGAGTTCGCGGGAGATGCCGGCCACGAGTGTCACCTTGCCCTCGTCGGCGGCTGCCAGAAGCACCGCGATCGGGCTGGCCTTGCGACGCAGTTGATCGATGCTTTGCCGCATCCCGCCGGCATCGCCGCCGGGCACTTCCGCCACCACGATCTTGGTGTCTCCCACGGTGATGGCGGCGGCGAGAAGCTGCTCGGGTGAATCGCCCGTCGCCGTTGCCGGCTTGGCCTTTTTGAGCGATTTGAGCTTTTTCTGGGTGGGGGGGAGCCGCTGGGGAAGTTCGCCGGCCGGCACCCTGAGCGCTGCGGCTGACTCAGCAAGAGTCTGCTCCGCGCGACGGAGCCGGCCGAGCGCCTCGAGACCTGTGACGGCCGAGATGCGTCGCGTGCCGGCCGAGACGCTCTCTTCGCCCACGATCCGCACAAGGCCGATCTGACCGGTGCTCGTCACATGCGTGCCGCCGCAGAGTTCACGGCTCACGCCATCCATCGTCACCATCCGCACGATGTCGGGATATTTCTCACCGAACAGCATCATCGCCCCGGCATGGCGGGCTTCAGCCAACGGAAGCAGCTGGGCCGATACCGGCACCGCCGCGAGCACCGAGGCATTCACCATGCTCTCGATCTTTTCGAGCGTCTCATGCCCTACCGCCTCGCCGTGCGAAAAGTCGAAGCGCAGCATGTCTGCGTCGACCTTCGAGCCCTGCTGCACGGCATGGGAGCCGAGGAAGTGTTGCAGGGCCGCATGCAGCAAATGCGTGGCGGAGTGGGCCCGCCGCAGGGCGGCGCGACGGTCGGCATCGACACACGCGCGGGCCGTCTGGCTGAGGTCGAGCGTGCCCGACACGAGGTGGCCGACATGGAGCACAAAGCCCCCCTCCCGCAGCGTGTCGATCACCTGAAACCGTCCTGTCGGTGTCTCGATCCAGCCGGTATCGCCCCCCTGCCCGCCCGACTCTCCGTACAACGGTGTGCGGTCGAGAATCACCGTGACGGGAGAGGCGTGGCCGATCTCCTGAAAGGTTTCGCAGAGCTGATCCTGCGCGATGATGCCCACGATCGTGCCGTCGGCTTCGATCGTGTCGTAGCCGACAAACTCTGATCCATGCATCGATTGCTTGAGGGCGTCGAGCGGGCCAGAGGTAAACACCTCCACCCGGCTGCCGGCCCCCGACCGTTGGCCATGCTCCTCCATGGCCGCCCGGAAGCCATCCCAGTCGAAGCCGATGTTGCGCTCTGCGGCGATCGTTTCGAGCAATTCCGGCGGAAAGCCGTAAGTGGTGTAGAGTTCGGCCGCGTCACTCCCCTTCACCGTCTCGGTTGCCGAGGCGGCAAACAGTTTCTCGATCCGCTCGAGGCCGCCGTCGATCGTCGCCAGAAACGATTCC
>CAYZFV010000231.1:0-3383 GCA_964477765.1 uncultured Candidatus Kuenenia sp. | reverse complement strand
CTCCCGCACGAGCCGCGGCAAGAATGCTGGCAGTGTCGCGCTGGACGCCGGTTTTGCCGCCGGCCGGGGCCGGCTTCGCAGCCTTCTCCGGGGCCGGCTTGGCCGCGGCGGCAGGCTTGGCGGCGGGCGTGGCCGCAGGCGTCGCTTTTTCACCCCCGCCCTTCTGGCGAGCCGCCGCAAGAATGTCAGCCACGCTCGGTCGGCCCCCGGCGGCGGTCTTTGCTGCCGCCGGTTTCTTGGCCGCAGGCTCTTCGGCGGGAGCCGCCGAAGCCTCAGCGGAGGCCGGTGCGTCACTCACGGCCCCGGATCGGGGTTTCTCAGCAGCCGGTGCCGGCGCAATGCCGCCCTTCTCTGCCCGCGCTGCCGCAAGAATTTCTGCGACCGACATCTTCTTTTTTTCAGCCATCGCCTCGTCCTGGCAGCGTGCCTCGGAGCCCTGCAAAAGCCGTTTCGTCCGCGTTTGGGAGGCTTCGTGATTTTTTTCACGAACTCCATCCCTAACTGTATCGCCGCTGCCCACAGTGTCAACGTCGCTGACTCGGCCCGCCTCCGGTCAGGCGCGCCGTGGCTTGAATCGAACTGCCCGTCCGCGGCACAATTCGCCGCGGTTGGATTCGTGTCAGGTCTCGGCCCCAAACCTGTCGATCCTTGCCCCACGGCTCTCAGGCCCAATTGCCCCCCCTTCCGAGAGGACTTCGCCCCGTGCCAACTTCCCGCCGAGTGCTCGTGGTGGGGGGAGGTGGCCGGGAACACGCCCTCGCGTGGAAACTTGCCCGGGATGGCGCGGAGGTGCTCGTGGCCCCCGGCAACGCGGGCACGGCCGCAGTGGCCGACAATGTGGCCGTTGCCGCCGATGACATCCCGGGCCTCGTGAACCTGGCCCGCGATCGGGTGGTCGATCTCACCGTGGTCGGCCCCGAGATTCCACTTGTCGCCGGCATCGTCGACGCCTTCACGGCCGCCGGCCTCCGCATCTTCGGCCCCACGGCTCAGGCGGCCCAGCTCGAAGGGAGCAAGATTTTCTGCAAGCAGATTTTGCATCGTGGCGACGTCCCCACCGCCATGTTCCAGGAGTTTCGCTCGCTGGCCCGCGCCCGCGAGTTTCTCGAGGCTCGCGAAGACGGGCCGGGGGGCATCAAGGCCGATGGCCTGGCTGCCGGCAAAGGGGTGTTTGTGTGCGACTCCCGCGCCGAAGCTCTGGCGGCGGTGGAAACGCTCGGCAGCGACCCGCAGTTTGTCAAGGCGGCCGCCGGCATTCTGATCGAGGAGCGGCTCGACGGGATGGAAGTGAGCGTGATGGCGATCACCGACGGCCGCACGATCGTCACGCTGCCCCCGCTCCAAGATCACAAGGCGGCCTATGATGGCGATACCGGACCCAATACCGGCGGCATGGGGGCCTATTGCCCGACACCCTTCGTGGGCGCCGAACTGATGGCCGAAATCGAAGAACGGATTCTCGTGCCCACCGTGCACGCCCTCCGCCGCTCGAAAGTGCCCTTCCAAGGCGTGCTTTACGCCGGGCTGATGCTCACGGCGCAGGGTCCGAAGGTGCTCGAATACAACGCGCGGTTTGGTGACCCCGAATGCCAGGCCCTCATGGTGCGGCTCGATTCAAGCCTCCTCGAACTCTTCGACGCGGCGGTCGACCGTCGGCTGGAAGACGTGGCCTCGCCTCGCTGGAGCGAAGCGGCGAGTGTGACGGTGGTGATGGCGGCGGAAGGCTATCCGGGCCCGGTTGCGAAGGGCCGCCCGATCCGCGGCCTCGAGGCGGCGGGCGGAATCGACGATGTGGTGGTGTTTCACGCGGCCACCCGCCAGACGCCCGACGGGATCGTGACCGACGGGGGCCGTGTCTTGGCGGTCACCGGCACGGGTGCATCGCTCGCCAAGGCCAAGCTGCAGGCCTATTCCGCCATCAAAGAGATCCGCTGGCCGGGTGGCTGGTGCCGCAAGGATATCGCCGACAAGGCGTTCGACCACGAACGCCGGGCCCTGGCGGCGGCCGCTGGTGCCACCAGTGTTCCCGGTGCCCCGCAGCCGGAGACCGGCGGATGAAGCTCCGCGTTGGCATCGTCGGGCTCGGCGGCCAGTGGGATTCGCGATACCTTCCGGCCCTCCGCTCGCTCGCCGACCGCTTCGAAGTCCGCGGCATCTGCGAGCAAGTGGCTCATCTGGCAGCCCGAGCGGCCAAGGCCCTCAACGCCACGCCCGTCGACGGATTCCGGGCCCTCGCCGCCCGCGACGATATCGATGCGATTCTCTACCTCGCCGACCAGTGGTATGGCGCGACCCCGATCCTGGCGGCCTGCGAACATGGCAAGGCGGTCTACTCGGCGATCTCCCTCCCCTTCGAAGCCGAGGAAGCGGCGCTACTGCGGTCGCGGGTCGAGGAATCGGGCATCGCCTTCATGGCGGAACTGCCGCGGCGACACGCCCCGGCGACGGTTCGCCTCAAAGAACTGATCGCCACCCGGCTCGGCCCGCCCCGGATGCTGTTTTGTCATCGCCGGGTGCCACTGGCGGTCGGTCCGGCCACCGCGTCCACCCGCGACGAAGCCAGCGAAGCACGCGACCTGATGGAACTCGTCGACTGGTGTCGCTACGTGGTCGGCACCGACCCCACGAGCGTGGTCGGCGTTCGGCACGCCGAGTCGCCGGGATCGGCCCTCGAAGATTACCAGATGCTCAGCCTCGACTTCACCACGGAAGGAATCCCGGGCGACGGTGTGCTGGCCCAGATCAGCTGCGGATACTACATGCCGCAGGAGTGGGAGGAGGCGGTCGGATTCCGGCCCCCGCCGGCGCTGCAGGTGGTGTGCCGCAGTGGGATCGCCTTCATCGACCTGCCGGCCAGCCTCGTCTGGTTCGATACCGCGGGCCGCCACCAGGAGTCGCTCGACAGCGAACGTCCCATCGGTGAATGCATGCTGCTCCAATTCCATCGCAAGGTGACGAGCCTCGTACGGCCGACGAGCGGCCTCGACGACGCCCTCGCGGCGATGCACATCGTCCACGCCGCCACCCGAAGCCAGGCGGAAGGACGACGGGTGCGACTCGATCTGGGCTAGGCCAAGGCCGCGACGACAAGGTCACCGACTTCCGTCGTGCCATATCCCATTTTGCCGGCCGCCTGACTCTTCATCTTCGTGCCGGTGACCTGCGCCACGGCCGTGTCGATCCGCCTGCCAGCCGCCGGGTAGCCGCTGTGCTCGAGCAGCATCGCCATGGCATTGATGGCGGCGATCGGATTGATGACATTTTGACCGGTGTATTTCGGAGCACTGCCCCCCATCGGCTCAAACATGCTCACGCCGCCGGCATCGGGATTGAGGTTGCCGCCGGCCGCCACGCCCATGCCTCCCTGGAGGATGCCCCCGAGG
>CAYZFV010000230.1:0-4142 GCA_964477765.1 uncultured Candidatus Kuenenia sp. | reverse complement strand
GGACGGCCGACACGTTCCGCAGGCGGAAGGCCAAGCCGGGCAAGCCGCTGATCCAGACGAATCATTTCGTCCTCCCCGCCCACCGCCATCACAACGGTGACGACTACCAGGGGGAAGACTGCGAGATCTGCGACCGCTACGCCGCCCTGCACGATCGGCTGAAGAAGAAGCCGCAGGACTTTGCCGACGCCTTCAGTCGCATCCGGGGCCGCCCGGTGACGCATGCCGAGACGATGAACCAAATGGCGCTGCGGCCGGCCGACGGCAAGGCCGTGGTCCGCGTCCGCGAGTGAACTGCGGAACTGCTGAGTGTGGCCGCGAATCCATTCGGACCTGCCCTTCATCCGTGGCCGCTTCAGCCACCCGGTAAGGGCAGCCGCGCGGCCACATCGGCAAACAGACGATCGCGGTGCAACGGGGAGACGAAGGCCGTCTCTACTCCGTGTCGCAAGACCCGGAGAATCTGCTTCCGCGTGATGCCCGGGCACAACCGGCCGGTGAGCAACAGGTTGTCGCCGAGCCCCGCCGCGGAAATGCCAGGGTTGTCGGTGTTCACGGTCACTTTGACACCTCGCCCGAGGTAGTCGGCCAACGGGTAAGCCGCCTCGCCGTTGAGCGGACTATAGCCCCGGATCTGAACGTTCGCGTGGGGGCACATCTCGACACCGATGCCGCGCTCCGCCACGGCCCGCAGCAGATCTGCCGAGTCCCGCAGGTGGAGTGCGTGGCCAAGACGCCGGGCGTTGAGCTTGAAGACCGCCTGCCAGATGCCCTCGGCGTCGTCGTTTTCCCCTGCATGCACGGTGACGGCGAGGCCGACCCTGTGCACCGCTTCGAAGTCGGTCGCGAACAGGGCGGCCCGCGTCTTTTCGCTCTCGAAGCCGGCAAGATCGACGCCCACGACACGGCAGCGATCGTCGCGCGTCCAGTGATCGGCCGCGGTGATCGCCAGCGCAAGATGACGCGAGATGTCGGAGCGGTCCCCCCCGTCCTTGCGGGTGGCGATGACGATGAGGTTCACGTGGGGCGCGGGATCATGCCGGGCAGACGAGTGGCGACGCAGCGACCGGGCATCGTCCATGCAGTTCTGGAAGGTCGCCACGACGTCTGCCAGCACGGCCCACGAATCCCGCCCGTTTGATGGATCGACGTAGTTGTTCGGCGAGCAGCGAATCTCCGCGTAGGCGACGTTTTCGCTCGACAACCACTCGTAAATCGCCCGGCACTGCTCCCGCAGGCAACCTGGGTCGCGAAGCAGCCGGCGGCCATTGTTGTCACCGAGCGACATGTATCGCCCGAGGCCCACGGGCCGCCCCGGCACCGGCCAGCCCTCCGGCAGCTCTGCCGGGATCAGTGGCGGCAATCGCCGCGGATCGGTGGCAGCCGCTCGGATTCGCTCGAGCATGGCGCCGCCCGTGCCGAAGCCGCCGAGATGGCTGTGCAGTTCCACCTTCGGCAAATTGGTGACCCACCGTCTGTCGGCTTGGTCATCGGGCCGCAGCGGCTCGTCCAGCCATGCGAGATCGGGCTCAGACCAGGTTGCGAGTTCGGCGAAGGGCAGGTCGCCCGGGATCCGGTCCCAGGCCGCCGAGATGCGGTGCGATCGCTCCACGACCGTCTGAATCCGCCGCCGAAAGCCGTCGTCCGGCGCCGCGACGTGCTGCTCCGGCCCCTCCTGAGCAACCAGGTGCAACGGATAGTCGGCGGCCTGAATCGCCCGAAACTGCGGCCACCCTGGCTCGGCGCCAAGCCTGATCCAGTGAAGATGCCCGCCGTCGCGAGCAGTCATGAGCTCCGCGGTCGTAGCCGGCGGCCGCGGCCCATTCGGCCCGGTGCACATGGCATCCGCAAGGACGTGAAAAACCTCCTTCGCCCCCAATATCGTCGCCGCCCGGATCATCGCCGCCGACATGGTCTTGAAACCGCCGCTTGCGCAGATCCACCGGTCTTGCAGCCGAGGGGCGGCCGCCACGATCCAGCGGCAGAGCACCTCCTCGAAGTTGAAGTGGTCGGCTTCGGTTTGGAGGTCTCGAAACCCGGAGACGCGAGTCACCGACCACGCGACATTCGGACCGAGGGGCTCGAAGAACTCCCGGATCAGATCGATCCGCGTGGACTCACTCGTGAGCACATGCACGGCGCGGAAGTCGCCGCCCGGAACCCAAAAAGCCTCGGGCACGAGCGCTTGCGACGTGCCCAGCGTCACGAGCAACACCGGCCCTTCGTTGCTGCAATTGGTGGTGAGAGGGTCTCTCATCGAGCGTCGCCTTGCGATCATGGCCGATGCGGCACCGGACCGCCGACCTCGGGCATTGGAACGCATACGCTCCGCGCATGCCATGCGTGACGCCAGGAATCCCGAAACAGTGGCAAGGGGTAGATTTTCACGGTGATCATGCGATATACCGACGGCTCATGGAGTCGCCCCCCGATCGACCGGGCCGGGCACGAAACACTTTTATGGCACTGCATGCTCCCGACTCCCTCGAGGCCCGCATCGCTCGCTGGATGCAAACCGGCGACGGAGCCGACGCGGTCTTCCACGAAGTGGGAGTGGTCATCGAGTCGCGGCGGATGTATCTGACCAGTCGCTTCGGAGCTCGGATCGCCGACGAGGTCGTGGATGACGGGCTGCTCAAGATCTGGGCCGCCATCCAGGACGGTCACTTCGATCCGGTCAAGTCTTTCCGGCCGTGGCTTACGACGGTCCTCAAGAACAGCTGCCGGGATCTCGGCAGAAAACACCGCCGTCGGGCGACAGCCGTGTTTTCCGACATCGAATACGAATCCCGGCAACCAGATTTCGAAGCCACCAGCACGGACTCGCCGATCCTCGACGACGACCACAACCGCCGGCTCTTTCCGATGGAGCTCGAAAGAATCCTCACGCCCGAAAACCGACTGGTCTTTGCGATCGCGTCGGGGATCGCCGACTTTCTCGAACGCACCGTCGTGGAGCACTGGTGCCGCCAGTGCGACTCCCGACTCGCGCTTCTCGACGCGATCGGCGAGCTGCTCGAGAGCCCACTGCATGGTCGGCAGGTGAAGCTTGCAGCTGTCCTCCGGCTGCGGCCTGCCACGACTCGCAAGCGGTATGAACGTGCTGCAGAGAAAGTTGCCCAACAGACCACGATTCCAGCCCTTCGAGAGCTCATCCTCACGGGCCGTCGCAACGCGTCCTCGTGACGGATTTCCCTACCCGCGTCACGGTTTCCGTCCTGGCGTCGTATTTTCCAGAGGAATGAGCCGCCCAAACAGAGTCACCGGCAAGATACCCCGATGCACGACGAACTCGATCTTTCCGAGGCGCTCGGACGTCTCACCCCCGGCGCCGATCCCGCCGCTGCCCGTCGCCTGCTGCTGGCGCTCGGCAAGCATGCCGCCGGTGACGGAGCTCCGCCTCAGGTGCCGACCGCCGCCCTCGGCCCAATGCTCGACGCAGCCCGCGCCGTGGCTTCGGATTTGACCGCGAGCACGACGGCATTGGCCGACCTCGATGAACGGTGGCACGAGTCTGCGAGCCAGGAACAGGCCGATTCCATCTTGAATGCGCCGCTCCAGTTGCACCTCGACGCCCTCTATACCGTTGAGGCCGTCGAGGCGCTGGCCGAGGCCGTTCCCGGGGAGGCAGACTCGATCGACGGAGTCGGCCAAAACCTCGCCGCGGCCTTCGCGGCTCACGATGACGCACTTTGGGCCCATGCGGGGCTCCTCGGCACGCTGGCCGACGGTGAATCGCTCGCCGAGTGGCGGCGATCCTTGCCCGCGGGCATAAACCCGCTTCCTTGGTGGCTTGATGGCTCGCTCGAAGCGGAGGCTGCCGCGCTCACCCGTCGCACCGATGCGGTCGCCGGCCGGATCGCTTCGGCCTTCGGCTCCACGCCCGTGGTGCTCCCGATTCCTGGGGCCGGCGCGGCGGCGCGAGCCATCCGGGCTGCGGCAGGCTTCACGCTGGCCGCCGCCGCTGCTACTCCCGCGGGGCTCACGAGCCACTCGTGGCGTCATCCATCGCTGCCGGTGAGCGCCGTCCTGTGGGTGCCGACCGCCTTCGACGACGCGGCTGACCTGCGCGTGGTGTTTCGTGGATCGGCGGAGCGAGACGAGGAGCGGGCACTGGTCGGTGAGATCATGCTGTTCGGGGG
>CAYZFV010000229.1:0-6751 GCA_964477765.1 uncultured Candidatus Kuenenia sp. | reverse complement strand
TGGCTCGTGCAGTCGGTGCTCTATGGCCCGCTCGTCGCCGGCGACAAGGTGTATCGCGGCCTCCTTTCCGGGATCGGGGATCTGGCCGGGATGTCGCTGCGGCGGATCGGGGCCCTGGCCCGCCTGGCGGTGCAGGAATCGCTCCGGCGCAACGTGCTGGTCGTGTTGCCACTCTTCGCCTTGCTGGTGCTCTTCGCCGGCTGGTTTCTTGATCCGGCCAGTACGAATCCCGGCAAGCTCTACATCGGCTTTATCATCGCGTCGACCAATCTGCTCGTCTGCCTGGTGGTGCTGGTGCTCGCCGTCTTCAGCCTGCCGGCCGACATCAAGGCGAAGGCGATTCAGACGGTGACGACGAAGCCGGTGCGAACCGGCGAGATTGTGCTGGGCCGCATGCTCGGCTTCGCCGCCGTGGGCACGGTGCTTCTGGCCATCATGGGAACCGTCGGCTGGGCCTTCGTGGTACGGAGCGTCAACCATCGCCACACGCTCACCGCCGACGACCTCGTCGAGATCAGTGGCGAAGACGGCGCCGTGGTGAGTCGTGAAGGCCGCACCAGCCTCGATCGCGGCCATCGCCATCGGGTCGCGATGGCTGCGGATGGGTCGGGCTCTATGGAGAATGAGCAGGGGCACCGTCATCGGATTCGGCGGATCGAGTCAGGCGGCGTAACGACCTACGAAATCGGTCCACCCGAGGGAATCCTCGAGGCCCGCCGGCCGCTTCGGGGCACGCTCCGCTTCCTCGATCGCGAGGGGCGGCCGAGCACGAAGGGGATCAGCGTCGGGGCCGAATGGTCCTATCGGCAATACATCGAGGGAGGGTCGCTGGCGGCCGCGATCTGGACCTTCACCAACATCAGCGAACGGCAGTTTCCCGACGGGCTGCCGCTGGAAATGCTCGTGCGGGTGTTCCGCACCTACAAGGGCGATATCGAGAAGGGGATCGCCGGCAGTGTGCGGGTGAAAAATCCTGTCAGTGGCCTGCAGAGCGACCCCTTCTACTTCACGGCGAAGGAGTTCACGATCGATTCGTTGCTGATTCCTCGCAAGCTTGTGGCGACGTCGGCCGACGGCGGTACGCGGCAGGTCGATCTCTTCGGTGATCTGGTGGCCGATGGCCGGGTGGAGATCGTGCTCCAGTGCCTGGAGCCGGCACAGTATTACGGCGTCGCCCAGGCCGATTTTTACCTGCGGGCCGGCGAGGGTTCGTTTGCGATGAATTACCTCAAGAGTTGCCTGGGCATCTGGTTTTCGATGCTGCTCACCACGGCGATGGGCGTGATGTTCAGCACGTTCCTGGCCGGACCGGTGGCGTTGCTGGCGACGTTGTCGGTGGTGATGGTGGGGCAGTTTCGCGAGTTCATCCGCCGTCTTTTCGAGAGCCAGGTGACGGGTGACTTCTCGATCGTGCCGGGCGGCGGGCCGATCGAGTCGCTCGTGCGGATTGCGACGCAGGAGAGCATCACGGTGGAGTGGGAACTGACGCCCGCGGCCCAGTTCATCAAGACGCTCGACACATTTCTGTTGGCGCCGATGCGGCTGGGGGCGGCCCTCTTCCCGTCGCTCGGGTCGCTGGGCACGAGTGATTTTCTCGCCGGTGGTTTCGATATACCGCTCGATCTTCTCGCCGAGCATGGCATGGAAACGTTCGGCTATCTGATCGCCTTTTTCATCGCCGGGGCCATGTGCCTGCGGGCTCGGGAGGTGGCATCGTCATGAGCAACGCACGGGAATCGGGGCGGAGCCGCGGGGCTTCCGACCAGGGCAAGACCTGGCTTGGCCTGCGGCCGACCACGCTCATCATGCTGGTGGCGATCGCCGTGTTGCTGGTGCCGCTGTCGATGCTCAGCCAGCCGGCCGACTCGTCCAGCCCGGGGGGGTATCTGGCCCGCCTCCGCACGAAAGACGGCCTCTCGCAGGCCAATCTCGGCGAGATCGATCCCACCAGCGAGACGATGCGGCTGGCCTCGCTGGGCCTGAAGAACATCGCCGTCACGCTCCTTTGGGATCGGGCCAACCACTACAAGAAGGTGGAAGATTGGACCAACCTCTCGGCGACGCTCGAGCAGATGACGAAGCTCCAGCCCAACTTCTACTCGATCTGGGACTTCCAGGCCCACAATCTCTCGTACAACATCTCGGTCGAGTTCGACGACTACCATGACCGCTATGCCTGGGTCATGAAGGGGATCGAGTTTCTCCGTCAGGGCATCGCCCTCAACCTGCGGGAGCCACGGCTGCTGGGCCGTATGGGCTGGTTCATCGGTCAGAAGATCGGTCGCGCCGACGAAAAGAAGCAGTATCGGCGGCTGTTCAAGGCGGACGACGACTTTCACGAGCGGGACCGGCCCGGCCGGACACTTCCCGAGCGGGATAACTGGCTCGTGGCCCGCGAAAAATACCTCGCCGCGCAGCAACTGGCCGACTCCGGGGCCCCGCTCAACACCACGCCGCTCATCTTCCACAGCGAGCCGATGATGACCGCGATCAACCACGCCCGGGCGCTCGCCGCAGACGGGGTGTTTGGTGATACCGGCCGCGATGCCTGGCGGCTCGGGGGTGACGAAATGCGGCGGTATTCGGTGCGGGAAATTCCGACCACGTGGGAAGTGCCCATCCGCCTGGGGCTCAAAGAGGCCGAACTCGCCCGGGCGGATCGCCTCGCCAAGGAACTCCAAGATCTCCTGCCGGGCCGGTTCAAGGCGCTCGAAGCGCGGAAGCAGGAGTCGCTGTCGGCCGAGCAACGGGCCGCCCTGGCCGTGCCGGCGATGGATCGCTCCGAGGAGCAGCAGCAGACGGTTGCCACAGCCGAGGCGGCGCTGAAGGTCACCTGGCCGATGGTGGCCCGCGAAGCGCCGGCCGACGTGAAGGCGAAAGCCCAGGAGTTGGCCCGCCAGTTCGTCGAGGCCAACGAGACGGCGGAGATCATCGGCCGCTATCGTGACATCGTGAATTTCGATTTCTGGCGGGCGACCTGCGAGGCCGAGGTGACCGACGAAATGCTGACCGCCCGCGAGGCGACCTGGCGGGCCGAGCGAGACTTCGAAAATGCCCGTCTGCAAGCCGCCAAGAAAGCCTATGAAGAGGCCTTCGCCGCCTGGCGAAAAGTCCTCGACTCGTCGGAGGTGCTTCGCAAGGATTCGTTGACGGCCGATGACATCAAGGAACTCGTCGATCGCTACCGCAAGGTGCTCGAGCAGTTGGACGAGCCGTTTCCGAAGCCGTTTATCCTGCAGGATGTAATCGAGTAGCCGAGAGCGGTGAAGGGCGTCAACCGTTGCCCGCCGGCATGCGCCGGCGGCTCCCCGAGAAGACCATCCACGGGAACCCGGGTCTTTACTGTCTGCGGATCAGCACCTTGTCGATGCGGCGGCCGTCCATGTCGACGACCTCGATCGTGATTCCTTGCCAGCGGGTGATGTCACCCGTCGCCGGGATCCGCTCCAGCTGGGCCAACACGAGCCCGGAGACCGTCGAATAATCACGCGGGGCGCCGTCGAGTTTGACATCGATCGTCTCCGCCAGATCTTCGATGCTCGCGCCGCCGTCGACGAGCCATGAGCCGTCTTCCCGCCGCACGAAGGCGGTATCTCGCGCCGCCCGATGCTCGTCGTGAATCTCACCGACGAGCTCCTCGAGGATGTCTTCGAGCGTCACGAGGCCCTCGGTGCCGCCGTATTCATCGAGCACGATCGCCATCTGGTTCTTTTCTTTTTGAAAGAGTTCCAGGAGCCGATCGAGTGGCATCGTCTCCGGTACGAAGAGGGCGCGGTGCATGATCCTGCGGAGATCGATCGGCCAGCCCATCCAGGTATGCCGCAGCACGTCTTTGAGAAACACATAGCCCAGGATGTGATCGAGTGACCCCTCGTAGACCGGCAGCCTGGAATAGCCGGCCATCGCGATCGCCCCGATGATTTCTCCGGACGGCGTCTCGATGTCGAGGGCGTCAAGTTCGATTCGGGGTCGCATGATGTCGCGGACGGTCCGCTCGCCAAGCCGCAGAGCCTCGATGGCGACGGCCTGCTCGACAGGCTCGACCACGCCCTCAGCCCGCCCCGTCTCGAGAAGATGTTCGATATCGTCGACCGACACGGTCGGCCCCTCCTGCTTTCCGGCGCCGAGCAAGAAGAGCACCGCCGACGTTGCGCTGCTCAGCCCCCACACCAGGGGCTTGGCCAATTGGGACACCATCTGCATCGCCGGCGCCACGATGCGGGCAAACCTTTCCGCGTTGCGCAGGGCCAGTCGCTTCGGCACCAGCTCGCCAAAGAGCAGAGTGAAAAAGGAGAGCAGGGCGACGAAGGCGGTGAGGGCGATCGGCGTGGCGGCGTTGGCGATCAGGGGGGGCGCATTGGCGGCGAGCCATGCCGCCAGCGGCTCCACGAGCTGGTCGCCGCCGTAGGCAGCCGCGAGGGTGCCGACGAGCGTGATGCCCACCTGCACCGTGGGCAGGAAGCGATCGGGGCTGGAGGCGAGCTCGAGCGCGGTGCGCGCCGCGGCATCTCCCTCGTCGGCGAGCTGCCGCAGTCGACCGCGACGGCTGGCCACGATCGCCATCTCGGCCCCGGAGAAGAAGCCGTTGGCCAGGATCAGTGCGAAGACGATGAACAGTTCAGGAACCATTGGGTCAATGTCACTCGTTGGCCGGGACATCACGGCGAATGACCGCCAGGTTGTCGCGGTGGATGACCTCGTCGTAGGGACAGTAGCCGAGCAAGGCGGCGATGCGGTCGGTTTTCAGCCCCCGAATGCGCTGCAATTCAGGAGCAGAATAGTTGACCAGACCGCGGGCGAAGACGCGGCCATCGGGGTCGGCGAGGGCGACGAGATCGCCGGTCGTGAAGCTGCCGGCGACGTCGCGGACACCGGCGGCCAGCAGGCTCCGGCCGGTGTCGACCACGGCATCGCGGGCCCCGGCATCGACCGTGACGGTGCCACGCACGTCGGCCGACCATCCGAGCCAGCGTTTCCAGGCCGGCATCGCGGCCGCCCGCCCCGGAAAGAGCGTGCCGACCTGTTCGCCGCGTGCGATGCGGGGGAGCACGTCGTCGCCGCGGCCGGACGCGATGATGCAGTGACCACCGGCCTCCGTCACGATCCGCGCGGCGGCGATTTTGCTGGCCATGCCCCCCTTGGAAAGGCCGCCGGCGCGGTCGCGGGCCAACGCCTCCACCGCGTTGTCGATCTGCGGCACGGTCGCCACCGGCGTGGCTCCGGGCTCGTCGGGATGGCGGTCATAGAGGCCATCGACATCGGAGAGAAGCACCAGCAGCGGCGCCCCCAGCAGCGTGGCCACGAGGGCCGCCAGCCGATCGTTGTCGCCAAAGCTTGTTCGCAGTTCCTCCACACTCACGGTGTCATTTTCGTTGATGACCGGGATGGCACCGTAGTCGAGGAGCGCCCGCAGCGTGTTGCGGATGTTGAGGTAGCGGGCCCGGTCCTTGAAATCGTCGGCCACCAGCAGCACCTGCGCGACATGGCGGCCCTGGGCACGGAGGGCCCGTTCATAGGCCTCGACGAGGCAGCTCTGGCCGATGGCGGCCACAGCCTGGAGGTGGGCCAGTTCCGCGGGCCGCCGCGTGAGCCCTATCCGGCCCATGCCCGCGCCGACGGCACCGGAACTGACCAGCACCACCTGTTTGCCCGCAGCCAACAGCGTGTTGAACTGGCGGCCGAGCGATTCGATGCGGTCGGTATCGAGCAGCCCGTCTGGCCGGGTCAGGATGCGGGTCCCTACTTTGACGACAATCAATCCGGCGGTGGTGGCGAGGGCCTCCCGGGGCAGAGCGTGCTGGGGTTTGATCATGGTTCCCCGCATCGTACCCTGCCCTCCGCGGAGTGGGCCACAGGCCGTCGGTCTGGCCCGTGCGCCGGCATGGTGCGTTGAGGTTTTGCCGACGGAAGGCGTATAGTAGGACTGCCGGCCGATCATCTTCTTCCTCGACGAGGCCTGCGGGCACGTTTGGTGAGCGACCTCCATCACGAATGCGGTTTGGTGGCCGTCTATCACCTCGCCGAGGGTGAGCCGAGCCCGCTCTGCCCGTCCCAAGGCCCGGACCAAGTGTCGCGGCTCGTGCCGCGGATGCTGCTCGACATCCAGAATCGCGGTCAGCTTTCCGCCGGCATGAGCGTCTGGAACCCGGACCGGAGCCACCTGCTGGCGACGCTCAAGGACGTCGGGAGCGTGAGCGAGGTGTTTCGCATGAGCCACCGGGGCAAGCACGAGAGCCTCATGGAGCAGCATGCCGGCCGGGCCGCGATCGGCCACGTGCGGTACGCGACCTGCGGAGCCGAGGACCGGGGCTATGCGCAGCCGCTGGAGCGATCGCACATCCAGAAGCGGAAGTGGTTTGCCTTCGGGTTCAACGGTCAACTGGCCAACTACCCGGAGCTGCGGGCAGAGATTCTCGCCGACGATGACAATCACCTGGCCCGGGATAACGACACCGAAGTGATCATGCATGCGATCGGCCGCGAGGTGTCGGGCGATGCCGACCCTGATCCGGTCGACATGCTCGCCGCCATCTCGCGAAGGTTTGACGGGGCCTGGAACCTCGCCATTCTCGACGCCTGCGGGCGGATGGTCGTGGCCCGTGATCCGCTCGGCATCCGACCGCTCGAGTATGCCCGCCTCGGGCCGCTCGTGGCTGCGGCCAGCGAGAGCGTGGCCCTGTTGAACCTCGGCTTTCCGCCGGAGTCGATCCACTCGCTCGAGCCCGGCACGGCGCTGATCGTGGACGGCGAC
>CAYZFV010000228.1:0-18027 GCA_964477765.1 uncultured Candidatus Kuenenia sp. | reverse complement strand
AACCGTTCGAGCGATGCCGCAAGCCGGTGCTGATTCCAGCGGGTGTCGCCGGCCGGGCCAAAAAACACGGCCCGCTGATTGTTGTCTACGCCGTGGATTTCCCAGCCGTGGCGATCGAAATGCGCGGCCACTTCAGAGCCGATCAAACCCGAAGAACCGGTCACCAGGAGTCGTCGCGACGCGTGCATCCCGCAAGCCTAGCCGGGGGGCTTGTGAGATTTGTATGAGCCGGCTGGGGGTCGGCTTTCGGATGGCGATAGTCTTGGTGGGGCCTCCTGCCTGGCGGCCGAAGGGAAGGCCGAGGGAGAAACCTGATGACGCTCGCCACGATTGCCAAAAACGGATTCCTCGAATCGATCCGCCAGCCGGTGTTTGTCGTGGTGCTTCTCGGTGGCATCCTGGCGATGGTGCTGAATGTCAATCTGGCGGCGTTTTCGCTGGGGCAGGATGACAAGCTGCTCGTCGACCTCGGGCTGAGCACACTGTTTATCACCGGCCTCCTGCTGGCGGCGTTCACGGCCTCGAGCGTGATGGCCAAGGAGATCGAAAACAAGACGGTGCTCACGGTGGTGAGCAAGCCGGTGCCCCGGTGGTCGCTCGTCGTCGGAAAATACCTCGGTGTCAGCGGGGCGATCATGCTGGCCTATTGGGTGCTGGGCAGCGTGTTCCTGCTCGCGGTGCGGCATCGGGTGCAGTCGGGGGTGGGCCGCGGCGAGGTGTTCGACGGCCCGGTGCTCACGTTCGGCATTCTGGCCGGCCTCGGGGCGATCGGCGTGGCGGCATCGCTGAACTATCTTTATCGGCGGCCGTTTCCTTCGACGCTCGCGGTCTGCCTGGGGTTGGCCTTCACGATCGCGATCGGGATCGTGAGCTTCGTCGACCGGGAGTGGGAGCCGCAGGATCCCCTCACCGACTTCAAGCCGCAGCTTCTGATCGGCATGTCGATGGTGTTGCAGGCGATCCTCGTGCTTTCGGCGGTGGCGGTGGCGGCCTCGACCCGGGTCGGCCAGGTGATCACGCTGGTGATCTGCGTGGGCGTGTTTTTGGCGGGCCTGGTGAGTGAGTATTTTTTGAGTGGGTCGCTCGAGCCCGATGCGAGACCGCTCGAGCGGCTGTTGGCCCCGTTCTATTTGGCCGTGCCCAATCTGCAGTTTTTCTGGCCGGCCGACGCGCTCACGCAGGGCCACGACATCACCGGCTCCCATTTCGGGGTCGTGTCGCTCTACGGGCTGTGCATGGTGGGCGGGTTGCTGGCGTTTGCGGTCATGCTCTTTCAGCGCCGCGATGTGGGCTGACATGTGGGCCGGGCGGATACGTGACCGAAGCGGCGGGGGCTGGCTTACGCTGGCGATCGTCGTCGCTGCCGGGATGATTGCCTATGCGAATTCCTTCGCCGGCAGGTTCATTCTCGACGATCGCAACGAGATCGTGAGCAACCCGGCGATCCGCACGCTCTGGCCGCCCTGGGAGCCGATGACCGGTGGTCACCTGGTCGTCGCCCGCCCGCTGCCGTATCTCACCTTCGCGATCGATCACGCGGTATGGGGAATCGAATCGCCGGCGGGCTTTCATCTGGTAAACGTCGTGGCACATCTGCTCACTGCCGTCGGACTGGTGGTGCTCACCTCCGGGCTGCTTCAGCGGCCGGTCGTGCCGGCGGGCGTACGGCACAATGCCGGACTGCTGGCAGGGGCCAGCGGGATCCTATGGGTTGTCCATCCTTTGGCAACGGCCGCCGTCACATACATCTACCAGCGGATTGAAGTACTTGCTTCGCTGTTCGTCGTCTGGTCGCTGGTTGCCGCCGGCCGGGCGCTGGCGGTGCCGACGCAGGATCTCACCCGGGCGAGGCAGAGGCGACTGTGGCAGGCGGCGAGCCTTCTGGCCGCGTGTCTCGCGGCGGCCTCCAAGGAAACGGCCGTGGCGATCCCCCTTCTGACGGCGGGGCTGTGGTGGGTTTTTTTTGCCGGGCAGGCCGAAGAAAGGCTCCGGGATCGGCTGCCGTTTCTGCTTTCGTTGGGAGTCTGCTGGGCAGTGCTGGCGATCGTGCTGGCGACCGGCCGGTCGGATTACCCTGAGTTGCAGCGGGCGGTGTATCCGCCGCTCCGCTACGCCCTCACCCAGGCCGGGGTGCTTGCCCACTATGCGCGGCTGGTGTTTTGGCCGGTCGGCCTGAGCATTGATCATGACTGGCCGCTTGCCGCGCATGTTCGCGACGTGTGGCCCCAGTTTCTCGGGGTGGCGGCGGTGCTGGCCGTGTCGATCACGGGCTTTGTTCGTCGTGCCCCGTGGTCGTATCCATTGGTGGCAGCTTTTCTTTTCCTCGGCCCCACATCGAGCGTGTTGCCGTTGCCAGATATCGCCTTCGAGCACCGGATGTATCTACCGTCGTTTTGTCTCGTGGTCGTGGTGGTGTGTGGGATTTGTGGAGCCTTGTTTCGTATGCTGCGGGAGCTCGGCGGGTGGGAAGGAGGCGGCCGTTTGGCCGTGATCATGGGTGCGGGCCTGCTTGCCATCACGCTGTGTGGAATGACAAGGCAGCGGAATCGTGAGTTTGCGAGCCCCGAGAAATTGTGGCAGGCCGTGCTCGCCCGTTATCCAGATTCCCCGCGGGCCAACATCGATGCTGCATTCAGCCGTGCCGCTGTCGGTGATCGAGCCGGGGCGATCGCCCACGCCCGCACGGCAACGCTTCGGTCGTCGGCTCGTCCGGTGTTTCAGGGAGTCGCCCAAACATTTTTTCTCAAGGGCGATCTTGCGGGGTGGGAGGAAACATGTCGCGCCGGCCAGGCCGCGCTGGCGTCGTGCGGCAAGGGAGAATCGGCAGCATGGTTTGATTTGGGGCAGGGCGTCGTGGAGGCGATTCGTCGCCAGGGCCGCGTGGACGAGGCCCGGGCGCTGGCCGACTGCTGGGCGGCTGCCGCGGCTGCGGGCTTGGGCGAGGGTCATGCCGTCACCGCGGCCCTCGGCCTTGCCGCGCTCAGATGTCGCGCGGCCGGGGCGACCGGCCCGGCCGGTTGTCTCGATGACGCCGCCGCCGCCATGGCCCGGTTTGCCGAAAGCCTCGGCGATGATCATCGCGTGACATTGGGAGCACGAACAATTCTCGCGGCCGCGTTGGCCGAGCGTGGGCGTGATCGCGAGGCCGAGGACCATCTGCGGCAGATTGTCCGGCTCGAACGCGACCGCGCCGTGCCGGATCTCGTCGAGATTGCGGCGGCGATGGAAAGCCTGGCAAGTTTTCTGCTTTCCCGCGGCCGCCTGGAAGAGGCGGTTGAGGTGCGAATGGCCGTGTGCGATCTGGTCTGTCCGGCATTCGGGGTCACCAGCGGAGTGGCGCAAAAACATCTGCAGTTGCTCGAGAGCGTGCTACGAGCCAGCGGTCGCTCTGCGGACGCAGCTGCCATACTGCCACTGATCGAGCCTCTCATGCGGATCCCCCGCCGGCCGGAAAACCAAAGTCCCGGGTGAAGCTGAAGGGGCGGGCAGCCCGCGTGATGGCGGCCAGCGCGCTCGCCCGTTGGCGATCGCTATGGCACAGCCTGCCTGAGTCGCCCTTGACGCTCGGTGGTTTCCTCCAACGTGGCTGCGGAGCGCAGCATCCGCTCCGCCTCCGCAAATCGCCCGAGGCCCTTGAGCAGGTTTGCCGCATTGAGTCGGTACTCGAGGTTTTCGGGCTCACTGCCGATCGCCTGCCGTAACAGCCGCAGGGCCGCCTCCGAATCCTGCGCCGCAAGGAGGCCGGCCAGGTTGTTGAGCGCGGCCGCGTGGTCGGGGCGCTCTGTCAGGATTTCGAGAAACGCTTGCCGGGCGGCGTCAGGATCGACTGGAAGCAGGCAATGACCCCGTTCCAATTGGGCATCGATATTTCGTGGGTCGAGTCGGAGAGACTCGTCAAACTGCCATACAGCGGCCTGCGTTGCGCCCTGTGCTGTGAGGGCGCGACCACAGACGAGATGGAGGCGGCTACGGTCGAGGGCGGAAAGGCCGGGGATTGTATCGAGTGCCTCACGACAGGCTCCGATGGCGTCAGTCTCGCGGCCGGCATCGAGGTAGGCGGTCGCAAGATTGATTGCCGCCCGACCGCTGGTCGGCTGCTTGGCGACCACGTCTTTCCACATGGCGATCCCGCTGGTGTAGACGTGGTTTCTGCTCCACGTTACGGCGGCCAGTGCCGCGACGATGCCGACGGCGGCTCCCCCGCCGATCACGACCGCGGCAGGTCTGTGCAACGGCGGGGCGCCCGGGTGAATCAGCCACCTTCCGGCCACCGCCGAAGCCACGGCCACAGCGACGGCGAGCAGGGGCAGCAGGGGCAGATACATCCGGTGCTCCATGCAGAGGTCGGTGACTGGCAGGAACGACGAGGTGGGCGCCAGGAGGAGGAGAAACGATCCCAGCGCAAAGGCAGTTTTCGGGGCTGTGCGGATGCACGCCAGAAAACCAGCGACGATCGCGATCACGGCGACGCCGCCGGGCATGAGGATTGGCCATTGCTGTGGCAAGGTGAGCCCCTGCCAGTTGGAGTCGAGGCACTGCCCTGCCGGCCACACGGCGAGCGAAAGATATCGCCCGAGTGCTCGGGGCTGATTGATCAGATATTCAAGGGCCGACCAGCGGGGGGCGGCCAGTTCGCCGAACCGACCGCGTTGGCCGAGCACGATCGCGGCAACCACTCCCCACAGTGAGAAATGAAACAACCAGTACCAGCGGTGTCGCCAGAGGAGCGCAGGCAGTTGCCGCCACCGTTCCGCGATCGAAAGGTGGCCTGCAGGCTGGAGCACGAGCCACGTGGCGAGGATCAACAGCGGCGGAATCACCACGGCCGTCTCCTTGCAGGCCATCCCGAGACCGCTGGCGACCAGGCTCAGCCCGGCCCAGAGGCGAGAGCCGTCGCGACCGAGCAGGTGGCAGAGGAGGGCCGCCAGAATCGCCGTTGCGGCCATCAGTTCCATGCGCTGATAGACGTAGCTGACCGCCTGGGTGCAGAGGGGGTGGACGAGCCACAGGCTGACGATCGCCCAGCAGGCGACCGCATCACTGAGGCCGTCGCCATTCGGCCGCTGATCCGGCTGCCCGATCCGCAGCACCTGCATGATGACGGCTGCCGCCAGCAGGCCATTCACCAGATGAATCCCGAGATTGACAAGATGGAAGCCGCGTGGATCGAGACCGTGGAGGGCGTAGTTGACGGCAAAACTGAGGTATGGCAGCGGCCGATGGGGGAGGCGGCCCCCCTCAAACATCGGCCGCGTCGGAGGCCAGAGGGTGCGGATCGCGGGGTTCTCCCTGATCTCAGAGACCCCGTCGAACAAGAAGTCGCCATCGATCACCGGCGCGTAGGCAACCAGCGTCGCCAAGAGCGTGATGACGGCCAGCAGGATCGGGGGGGCGGCTCTGGGCATGAACGCGGTGTCACCGCTTCTGAATGTTCCGAATTCCACACTCCGCGGGTGCGTTATCATCACTATCGCTCAGGCAGAGCGGCTTCACAAGGAACCTGGCGGCGCCGCCGCCGCCGCCGGTAGCACGACGATCCATGGATTCGTGGGCATTCAGGTGATGACTCCTCGGGCGATTCTTTCGCATCGCGCTCGTTGCCAGCTGCCACAGGGTGGCGGCTTCCGTTGGCTTGTCGCGGCCGTGGCCGTGCAGGTTGTGTTAGCAATCTATTTGGGATGGTTGAAGTGGCGGTCGTTGGCGGAGCTTGGCCCAGGCGGCCACTATCCAGCGGCGTTTTTCCATCTGATGGCGGTCTACGACTGGGCCGGTGCTGTGGTGGGTGCGATCGCCTTGGCGGCTGCCGCGGGCTGGTCGATCGCGGTCGGTGAAACACCACGGCCGATCGACCGCCAGTTGAGGCTCTTGGTCGGCTGGCTGGGTCGGCATGTGTGGTCTGTGGCTGGTGTCGTCACCGTGACACTTGGAATGCTGTCGCTCTCGGTACACCAAAACTACCCGTTCACGATGGACGAGTTTGCTCCGGCCCTTCAGGCAGAGATTTTTGCCGCGGGAAAACTCGCCGGTGAATGGCCGGTCGATCTGGCCGGTGGGATGGTCAGTCCTCAGTATGCCAACAAGTCGTTCCTGCTCGTGGGCACAAAGACAGGCCGGGTGTGTTCCGACTATTGGCCGGGTCATGCCCTGCTCCAAACGCCCCTCGCGGCAGTGGGCATGCCGTGGCTGCTCAACCCATTGGCGGGTGGGCTGGCCTTGGTGCTGATCGCCTCGGTGGCGAGGGAGGCGTTTGGTCGGCGGGCGGTGGGTTGGGCAATGCTCTTCACGCTCGCCTCACCGGTCTACACCGCCTACAGCATCTCATTTTACGCCATGCCGCTTCATCTCCTCGCAAATCTTGTTTTTGCACGCTTGCTACTGCAGCCCACCGCGGCACGGGCCGCCGCCGCCGGCCTCATCGGCGGGTTTGCGTTGATGCTTCACAATCCGTTTCCCCATGCGGTCTTCGCCCTGCCGTGGCTCGCGTGGCTGGCTTCTCGGGTGCAACGGTGGCCGGCGCTGATGCTGGTTGTGGCAGGCTATCTCCTGGTCTTCGTGCCGACCGATGCGGCCTGGCGGTATGTCGAACTGGCGGTGCGGGAAAACCGCCACCCGGAGATGTTTCGTGGGCCCGTGCAGCCGTCAGACACAGTGGCATCAGCTGACATGACCACGACGGGAGACAGGCCGGAAGGAGCGACGGGGAATCCACCGAGGTCGTGGGCCACATCAGTGTCATCAGTGCTTTCCCGGCTCTCGGGTTATTTGGATGTGCTCGCCGCTCCCGGTCCGGAGGTGGTGCGAAACCGGCTCTATGTGCTTGTGCGAAGCTTGGCGTGGGATAGCCCCGGCCTCCTCATCCTGGCCTTGGCGGCCTTGCCCCATGCATGGCGGGCGACGGGGCCGCGGCTTTTTCTTTGCTCTGGCCTCACCGCATTTGTGCTCTATGCTTTCGTGCCGATGAGCGGCGGCCATGGATGGGGGTATCGATATTTCTATCCCTACTGGGCGTGTCTGCCGATTGCCGCCAGTGGGCTTGCCTGCCGGTTTCCGCGGAGGGGCTCTCTCATGCTGGTGCGGTCGCTGGCCCTGGCGGCCGTGGCCAGCGTGCTGGTCTGTTTGCCGCTGCGACTCTGGCAGATGAATTGGTTCATCACCGATCATCGCCGCCAGGCACCGCAGGTCGATGCCAAACTCGCCGCCGCCGCCGGACCGCGTCTGCTGGTGTTCGTCAATCCGCACACGGGCTGGTTTGCGAGCGACCTGATTCGCAACGATCCGTTTCTGCGGCATGGGCCGGTGCGACTGTATGGACAGGGCGTGGAGTCAGACCGCCACAATGCAGCCGCCATTGCGAACGCGCGCGGTCTTGTGCCGCGGCTCATCACGGCCGACGCTCGCGGGTCGGTCTGGCTGTTGGAGGATCGGCGTTGAGAGGTCGGCAAGCCTACGGCACGGGAGCCTAATTAGCGGCTGTCGCCGCCGCTCGCCGCTGCCCGCGCCGCTCGAGTTCGGCCAGCCGGTCGGCCTCGGCCTGCTCGATCTCCTCACCGCTGCGAACCAGCCGGGCCGAATTGAAGATCACGATCAGCCCGCTGGCGATGTGGAGCGCCGCCGCCATCACCGGCGACACATAGCCCGCCCCCGCCAACGACAGGAAGACGACGATAAAGAGCCCGCCAATGACGAGATTCTGCCGGATCACGGCGATCGTGCGGCGGGAAAGCTCGACGAGAAACGGCACCCGATTGAGGTTCGAATTCATGAGGGCGATCGAGGCGGAGTGGATCGCCACGTCGCTGCCGGCCGCCCCCATCGCGATCGAGATGTCGCCGGCGGCCAGCGCGGGAGCGTCGTTGACACCGTCGCCGATCACCGCCACGCGGTGGCCCTTGGCCTTGAGGTCGTCCACCATTTCGAGCTTCTCATGGGGCAGCACCTCGGCCTTGTATTCGCTGAAGTGCATCTGATCGGCCACCCGCTTGGCCACGCTCCGCCGGTCGCCGGTGAGGATCACCAGCCGCTTGAGGCCGAGGTCGCGGAGCCGGTCCACGGCCTCCGCCGCTTCCGGACGGGCATTGTCTTCCAGGCCCACCCAGCCCAGGAGTTTGCCATCCCGCACGACATAGAGCACGCTCAGCCCCTCGGCCTCGCTCGACGACTGAATCGCATTGATCGCCGCGACGGCGCCAGGCTCGAGCCCGGCGGCGGGATCGGTGAGCCAGATCGACCGGCCGACCATCACCCGCGCCCCTTCGATGTCGGCCACCACGCCCCGGCCGGCCACTTCCTCGAAGCTCCGCGGCCTCACGAGCGAGAGCTTCGCCTTGCGGGCCATTTCGGTCACGGCCCGCGCCACCGGATGGCGGCTGTCCTGCTCGGCGCAGGCCGCCGTCCGCAGCAGATCGGCCGGCGTCACACCCTCTTCCGGGGCGAGGCGGCTCACCGTGAGCACGCCCGTGGTGAGCGTGCCCGTCTTGTCAAACACGATGGCCGTAAGATTGCGGGCGGCCTCGAGCGTGGCCACGCTTTTCACCAGCACACCCAGCCGGGCCGCCGCCGAAAGCCCCGCCACCATCGCGGTGGGCGTGGCCAGAATGAGGGCGCTGGGGCAGGCGATCACGAGCATGGCGATCGCCCGGTCGAAGGCGGTGTCGGGATTGCTGCGAAGGGCGAAAAAGAGCACCACGCCCACGAGCATCAAAACGGTCGGCGTGTACCAGGCGGCATACTGGTCGATCAGCCGCATGATCGGTGTGCGGGTTCGCTCGGCCTGGAGAATGAGGTCTTTGACCCGGCCGAGCAGCGTGTCGCCGCCGGCCTTGGTCACTTCGATATCGAGCACACCGGTGAGATTGATCGTGCCGCCGAAGACTTCGTCGCCGATCACCTTGTCAACCGGGAGCGATTCGCCCGTCACACTCGCCTGATTGACCGTGCTCAAGCCGCCGGCGATCCGCCCGTCGGCCGGGATGTTGTCGCCCGGACGCACCCTTACGAGATCGCCCGGCCGCAGGTCACGGGCCTCCACCTGCTCCTCTCCGCCCCCTTCTCGGAGCCGATGGGCCTTCGTGGGCGAGAGACGAATCAGCGACTCGATGCTCGCCTCGGCCCCGATCGCCGTCCGCTTTTCGATGAGTCCCGAGAGGATCATGAAGAAGGCGATCGCCGCGCTCTCCTGGTATTTGCCCGTGGCCGCCGCCCCGATCACGGCCAGCGCCACCAGCGCGTTCATCCCGGCCAGACCGGCGAAGAGATCCTTCATCGCCGCGGCAACCAGCGGCGCCCCGAGCAGCACCGCCGCGATGGCCGAGGGCACAGCGGGATAAAAATCGTTCTTCCAAAGGAGCTGCGCCACCAGGGAACACACAAGCAGGGTGCCGCCGATCAGGGTGGCGGCAATCTGCCAGCGAAGCGCTGTGCCCCCGGGCCGCCGCATCACCTCGGCATCGGTCGGCTCGCGATTGGCCTGATCGATGGCAGCCTCAGCCACGGCGAAATCGGCCCCCGGTCGGTCGGAGTCGGAGTGAGGGTTTCCTGACGGGGAAGGCCCCCGGTCAATTCGGTCGGCGAGCGAGGATTCCGCGTTCATTCGGAGGGAAGCTCCTGATCAGGGTTTTGTTGGTCAGGGTCTTGTTCTGCACCAGATTCTACCTTCTCTTTTTCTCGCTTCACGTCGACGGGGTTCACCGTTGCTAGAGGCTGGGCCGCGGTGGCGAGTTGGGCGGCCACCGCCTGCTGATCCTGTTTGGCCCGCTCTGCGGCGGCGGCCACCATTGCGGCCAGCCGATTCTCGGCCGCGGCCACGGCCTTGGTGGCCCGCTCCTCAAGAGCCTGTTTCTCGTCCCCGCGGCCAGTTTCTGCCAACACCCGACCGAGATCGTCGAAGGCCGCCCGGAGTTTGGCGGGCCGCGGCAGGGCGGTGCGTTCGAGGCCGATAATCAGCGCTTCGAGCGGGGCCTCTGCCGCCTCAAACTCTTTTTCCGCCAGCAGCACGGCCACGAAGTGGGCCAATGACTCGAGAGTTTCATGATGGGTGGGGCCGAGTGATCGCGCCCGCATCTCGGCGGCAAACTCAAAATACCGGCGGGCCTCGTCGTTGATCTGCTGGTCAGCCCGCACCTGACCGAGATTATCGAGGGCCGCGATCGTGGAAACATGGCGGGGGCCGAGCTTCGCCTCCCGGATCGCCAGCGCGCCGAGCCCATGCAGATCGGCGTCGGCAAGATTGGCTTGGAGTCGTTCGAGCGCCGAGAGCCCCACGAGCGTCGATGACACGTCGAGATGGTCGGGCCCCAGCAGTCGCTCACGGGTGGCGAGCGCCTGCCGATAGAGCGTGGCGATCCGGGCCTGCAAGGGCTTCGTGTCAGCTTCCGGAATCTCGCCCAGCTCCAGCCGGCGACGGAGGCAGGCGGCCAGATTCGATCGCGAGGCGGCGGTGAGCCGGCTGGCCGGCCCGGTTTCCCTCAGACGAATCGCGAGGGCCCGCTCGTAGAGCGGCTGGGCGGTGGCCGGATCGTCCATCGTGGAATACATCACGGCGAGATTGTTGAGCGCCATCGCCGTGTCGACATGATCAGGCCCGGCAATCTGCTCCTGGATCGCCACCGCCAGGTCGAAAAGCCGCTTGGCCTCGGGATACCGCTCTTCCTTCATGAGGTTGAGCGCGTAATTGCCGGCGCCGATGGCGGCCTCGCTACTACGGGGCCCGTAGAGCTTGATATACATCTCGAGGGCCATCGAATAGTAGGGCTCGGCCAGCGGATAGCGGCCCTGGCCGGAGAGGGTGTCGGCCAGCGTGGTAAACGATTCGGCGACGGTTGGGTGAATCTCACCGAAGGTTTTTTGGGCGAGCGGAATGGCCGATTCGGCGATTTTCTGGGCCGGCTCGAGGGCTCCCTGCCCGATCAGCCGCCGCGCCTCGAGTTGCATCTCATTCCAAACCTGATCGGGAGGCCGGCTGGCCTGCTTCTTCGGGAGGTTGGCCCGAATGACCAGCGCCGCAGCGATGGCGACCGCCCCCACAATGCCGAGGGCAACCCAGTTGGGCGGCCGATCCGAGTTGCCAAACAGGGATGGAGAGGAGGTCGGCGAAGGGGAGGCGGTCATGGGGGAGTCTGCATCGGGAAGGAAACGGAACCCCATCAATATATTCGCAGCGGCGGGCCAAACCGTTAGGGTCTTGTCAGAATCACGGCCGCCAAAATAGGGATTACTTATCAACCCGGCCGCAATGCCAAGAAACCGCCGCGATGAAAAAAAGCTGGGGCCGCCTTTTGGCGGCCCCAGCAAGAAACTTTGGTCAACCAAACCAACTTTAGACTACTCCAGCGAACCACCGCCTGCGGTAGCGAGGGCGCGAACGCGTCCCACCCACACGTCATCGCGAATTTCCGCCACGGCCGAATCATTAAGGACGAAACTGCCACCGGTGGACTCGCCAGTCGACCTGTAGGCACCAATCCAGCCATCGCCGAGACTGGTGTAACCACCTGTGTCGTTCACCCGGCGGACACTCAGGTCAGCAAACAGTATTTGGGCGTAGCCACCACCCTGGAGCGACACATTACCGTTTTGCACCTTTTTGGTCGAGTGCAACGGCACGATGTCGTTCAATTCATGCACTTGGGTAGAAGTAAAGCCTGCATCGGTCCCAGCAGTGCCGACAAACGTAGCAGCCGGACCGTCACAGAACGATTCGACCGCGAAATCGCCGGCCTTTGCAATTCTCTTGCCCACAAACGTGTTGAGAGTATTCGCAATTTGAGCCGTGATAGTGGTTTCCGCACCATCACCGGCACGAGACGGACCCATCAACGGAATCCGATCTGCAGTCGCCAGAGCATTGGCGAGATGATCTGCCGAAAGCGGACCGTCACCGTCAAGGGGGCACTTGCTGCCATCTTTGCTGTCGGCGTCGGTGCTATAGGCATTCGTGCCGCTCGGAAGATTATCGCCACGGACAAAAACCCACGACGTGGCATAGTTGGTGTTGTAACCATCATTCCACACCTTCGCAGGCTCGCCAGCGCCGCTGAAATAAGCGGTGCCTTGGGCATTGGCTGCCACCGTGATAGCCGTGCCTTTATTGTAGGTCACCCAGCGACTGGTATTGAGACCGGCACTAGTCGAACCACCGGCCGCATCAGAGAACTTTTCGTTGATCTTATGCCGGTTGGCTGGATCAAGGCCCTTTCCCGGATTGGCAGCCTTGCTGTTCACGAGGTCGGCGACAAAACCGATCTGGGTGAGGTCACCGTCACGGTAGTGGTCATAGGCTGACGAGCAGAGCCGGGCGTCATTGTCTTCCGACTGGAAGACCGCGAAGCCGCGACCGAAAGACGACAGATTCGAAGCACTGGCAGAGGCATTGGCCGAGTCACGGGCGGCACTCAGCGCGGGAAGCAGGATGGCGACGAGCACGCCGATGATGCTGATCACAACCAGCAACTCGACGAGCGTGAAGCCCGAGTTCTTACGAGTACGAATCGACATTTCAAATCTCCTGAAGAATCGCCTGGGGCAGTGTTCGGAGGACCATCCGCCGACAACCATCCCTGACGTGGAGAAGAGTAGGCGGGCTCCATGAGCAGACGATGAATTCAATCGTGTGCTTTCGATGAAAGTTTTGTGTGGAGCCGCACCCCCTCCAGAGGCCGGGCATGCTCATTCCCGCCCGGGTTTCCCGCACTCGACCGACTTGGCCGCCGGTAATCCCCCCGGCTGAAATATTTTTCCAGCCACACATAGGCCACGATGAAGAAGTAGCGGCTCCCCATTTCTCGGATGCGGAGCTTCGCCAGCCCGGTGCGGCGATTTCGCCAGGTGATCGGAATCACCGTCCATGAATAGCCCCGCACAATCGCCTTCAAGGGCAGTTCCACCGTGATGTTGAAATGCGGCGACAGAATCGGCAGGCAGCCCTCGATCACGTCGCGGCGGTAGGCCTTGAAGGCGTTGGTGGTGTCGTTGAGCCGGATGCCGAAAAGCAGCCGGATGAAGAGATTCGCCCCGCGGTTGAGCAGCCATTTCACGCGCGGATAATCGATCGTGCCGCCCCCCTTCATGAAGCGGCTGCCGAAGACGCAATCATGGCCTTCCTGTAGGGCTTTCCAATAGCGGACCACATCCCGGCAGTCGTCGCTTTCGTCGGCCATCATGATCACGACGGCGTCGCCCGCCATCGTCGCCAGCCCCTTCTGGATCGCCCGGCCAAAGCCGTGCGGCCCGGGATTTTTTACCGGCACGAGTTCGGGCAGTTGTTCCGCCAGCGATTCGAGAATCGACCAGGTGGCGTCGGTGCTGCCATCGTCCACCACCACGATCTCATGCGGCACACTCTGTAGCCGTAGTTCGAGATGGAGATGCTCCACCGTAGACGCGATGCAGCCGGCCTCGTCGCGGGCTGGAATCACCACCGAAAGCAGCGCGAGCGGCGACGGAGCCGCGGCTGTTGCGGTCAAATCTTTGCCAAGCATGGCTTCGCTCGGGGTCATCGAGTGTGACTCGGCTACGGGCATTGAGTAACATGCAGAGCCGTCAAAAATCGCAAAACTTCGTGAGAATCATGTGAGAGAGTAGGACGGGAGCCGGCAAAAACCGCCGGGGACTGCCTCCTGTCAGGAGCGGTTGAGCGACCTTCCGGACCGCGGCGGACCGCCAACGAGCAAAGCGGGAATGATTTGAGTGCCGGTCGTAAGCCTCCGGTCTAATGGACATCCATGAACCGCAGCCTCCAAGCGTTTTGATGGGGCGTCGTTGGCTGCGTGAATTCTCTCGGCTCCATCGTTATGACAACCCTCACAACGTCGACGCACGCACCGAGCCTGAATGAGCCATTGCTTTTCGACGGCCTTTTTCTGAACGAAAACAATCCGGCTCTTGGCGTCTTATGGCTGCCACTGAACCCGTGATTATCGCTTCACCAGACCTGGCGGCAGCACCTGTTGGATGACCCGGACCTCATGCACAAGATCCATCACGAGGCGCTGTTTTGTGAGGAAATCAACATAGTTCCCGACGGGTGCCGCGTGGTTGAGAGGCACGATCCACTCCGCATGTCGCCATCGTGGCAATGGCGCTTCCGACACATCGACGCGAGGATCGATCATGTATTGATAAGGTCGCCCATTGAGTGCGGCCACAGAGTCGCAGACGATCACAGGCGGGCGGCCCGTTTCGGCGGTCAGCCGGGCTGCAAGAAACCGCGCATACTCTGCAATTGCGCGAGGTTCGCCCGGAAGCCAATTCGCTTCGCGACGATTAAGGTCGGATCGGTAGTCGATCGGGGTGCACTCGCCGGAGATCGGGTCGCACGCATGCAGCGCGAGAAAGCGGCTTTTGTGGTCGAGTTTCATCGTCCAGGCGAAATAAAAACCTTCGCGGGTCCACCCCACGTTGCCCGGCAGAAGAAAACGACGGAGCGGAACCAGTGCCTGCACCGTGAACCACGCGATGAAGGCGATGGTGATCCACCGCTGCCATGCCGGCGACCGAATCGCGTCGGGGATTCCCGCGGGGTGGCGATCATGCCGCGACCAGAAGCCGCGCTCCAGCCGTTCAAAAAAATCTGGCGGCAGAAAAATCGCGATGGCTCCCATGCTCAGCCAGGGAAAGATCCCGATCGAAAACATGTTGGCGTTGAGGTAATGGAAAAAGCTCATCGCCGCGATTGCGGGAAGGCGAGTGCGCCGCCAGAGGAGCGCCGGCGCGATAAGGAGATCAAACAGCATGCCTCCCCAGGCAAACGCGACTGCCAGCCACGGCCGGCCGGAAAACACCGACAACACGGGCATGCCGTGCAATTGGTTGAGAAAATAGGCCATCGGCTCGCCGCGGAGCCAGTCGGGGTTGATCTTGGCCACGCCTCCGAAGAAGTATGCCACCGAAATCTGCCCGATGATCCCGTTGACCTGCCATGCAGGCACGGTCGTGGTTTTGATGCTCGGCCAAAGCACGCTGTCGAGCGACCATCGGCGATGAGCGTCGCTCACGGCGAGCCACCCTCCAAGCATGCAGATAAGATAATTGTGGTTGTTGAAATAGGCGCGATCCAGCAAAAACATCCAGGTGTAGCTGACGGTAAACAGGATCGCCGCAGCCCGAAACCAGAGACCGGCAGCGATTCCCGCGCATGTGAGCAAGACGAACCCCAAAAACGCTTCGCCCCACCCGGTGGGCAGGAGGGGAAGCCACTCAACGCCCATGAATGGAAAGCGGATCGGACGGGCCTCGACGAGCCCGACGCGGGCCGCCCATTCCCAGCGGATTTCCGCAAAAATCATGACCCCGAAAACAATGCGAAATACCGCAAGCGAGGAGTTGCTCACCGGCCGAAACAAGAGCGATTTCACAAGCATGGGCAAGACCGCAGGCGGAGAAAAAAACTTTTCCAAGGAGCAAGATTCTGCCCGTCGGTCATCGAGTCCGCAAGCGAGCGACGAGCACGGCAGACCGCGGGGCAAAGTAAGAATTATGTGAATTCTGGTTGGAGGCCGGCGGTCCGAAGAAAATGTCTGGATGTCAGCCTCCAACTCTGTTGATGGGTCGCCGCGGCTTCGGTGGCTGGTCGGCGGCACTGTCGTGGCGATCGTCACCTGCTGGGCCTACGCGCCGAGCCTGCCCGGGCCGTTTCTCTACGACGACATCTTTCAGATCGAAAACAATCCGGCACTCCGCGTGTTGTGGCCGCCGCTCGAGCCGATGTTTGGGGGCCCGCCGTTTCCCAGGCGGCCGCTTGCTTACTACACGTTTGCGATCAACCGAGTCGCGGGTGGTTTGAATCCGCTCGGCTTTCGTCTCGTCAATCTGGGAATCCACCTCTTCAACGGCCTGCTTGCCTGGCAGACCGGGGCCGCAGTCTTGCGGCGCCTGCGCCGGCCCACCGCGAGCACCGACGACGATCAGGACCGGTACGGCACGACCGCGGCGATCAGCGCGGGATGTGCCGCGGCAATCTGGCTCGTTCACCCGCTGTGCTCGCAGCCGGTCGCGTATATCTACCAGCGGATGGAACTGCTCGGAGCAACCGCAATTCTTGCCGCGGTGCTCTGCTTTGTGAGGAGCCTCGAGCCGGGGCATGGGCGAATCTGGCGATTTGCAGCCGTGGCCATCTGTGGCATGGGAATGCTCATGAAGGAGACGGTGGTCGCGGCGCCCGCCGTGATCCTGATCATTGACGCGATCACCGGGCGGTTTCCGCCGACAGGGTTTCTGGTGGGTCTGGGGGCCAGTCTTCGCCAGCGGCCGCGGCTGTATGCCGCACTCTTCGCCACGATCGGCATCGTCGTGGCCGCGGTGTGGGCGCAGCGGCAGGCCTATCCGGAGTTGGTTGGCGGCAGTTGGACGCCGTTGGAATATGCGGCGACGCAGCCGCTGGCCTTGCTGCGGTATCTGCAGCTGGCGTTTTGGCCCGACGGACAATGTTTTGATTATGGCTGGAAGGCGCTCGCACTCGGGCCCCTGTCGGCGTGCGGGTGGGCCGCGGTCGCTGCGACTGCGGTCTGATGGTGGCAATCATCGCTGGGCTTGCCATGGCGACGCATGAGCGTGCGGAGGTCTACCGGTCGCTATTCGCGTTGTGGAATGACACCGCCGAAAAAGCCCCGCGCAATCCCCGGGCCCATCTCTGGCGGGGGATCGCCCTCGCGGAGCAAGACCGCTCGCAGGAAGCGTTTGCCGCGTTCGGCCGGGCGATCGCGATCGCGCCTCGCGCCGCCGAGACGGCCAAGGCTCATGCCTGGCGGGCGGCGATCCTCGGGCGTGCCGGTAATGCCGAGGCGGCGTATGCCGAAGCCGAACGAGCGACGCAACTCAACCCTCGCGAGCCGCTGGGATGGGCAAACTTCGCGCAGGCATGTGCGATGCTGGGCCGGATCGATCAGGCCGTGGCTGCCGGGAAGCAAGCCCTCGAGCTTGCCCCCGCCCTCGAGCCGACCCGCCGCTTGATGAAGAATCTCGAGACGGCAAACGGACGGTGATATGAGGTCCGACGCGGCTGCGGTTGAGCCTGTTCTTATCCAGGGTTGCTCTGAAGGGCGTCGAGGTTGCGTCGGGCCAGGGGATGCTCAGGGTCGATCGCCAGACAGCTGCGAAAGGCGGCGGTGGCTTCGTCGAATCGGCCGGCCGCCACAAGGAGACTGCCGAGATTGTTGAAGGCGTCGGCATGGGTCGGATCGAGCCGGATCGCCTCACGAAACTCCCGTTCCGCCCCGTTCGGATCGATCCGAGCGAGCATACAGCCAAAGTCGTAGCGGCGGTCGGCATCGGCAGGCGCAAGCGCGACCAGGTCGGCATACAAGGCAGCCGCCCGCGCGGGCTCCCGAGCCGCCAACGCGCGGGCGAGCGACTCACGCGCGAAGAGGGAATCCGGCCGGCTGGCCACAGCCTGTTCGATCAGCGGCAGCCCGGCGGGATCACCGAGCCGGTTGAGCGCGATGCCGCGATAGAGCGAAAGCCGCGCTGAAACAGGGTCGGCCCAGCCACCGCCTTGCCCGCCCAGAGCGAGCCCGCGACGACACACAGCCACGGCGTCGGCGTCCCTGCCGGCGTTCATCAAGGCGGCCGCCAGCGCGGCGTGTTCCACCGCGCTTTTCGGATCCAGGGCCAACGCCGCAGAGGCCATCTCGATGGCTTCCGCATGGCGATCAAGCTCGGAGAGTTCGGTGGCCAGTCGCGACCGGGCCCGGCTGCTTGTGGCCGACTTTGCCACCGCATCGCTCCAGGCTGCCAGGGGAGAGGCGAAGACGCGGGCCCGGTTGAACGTGCCGCCGGCCAGCAGCAGCATCAGCCCGGCTGCGACAAGGATTGCCCGGTGCGGCGGGGCTGCCTTGTTCTCGTCGGTGGCCCGCTTCGGCCCGGCAAGCTTGCCGAGTGCCAGAGCGAAGGCCACCGCCACGCAGGCTGAGGGCAGATACATGCGGTGCTCCACGCAGAGATCATGGATCGGCAGGATGCTCGACGTGGGGGCGAGAAGCAGGAAAAACGTGAGCCCGAGAAAGCTTGCGGCGGGGGGACGCCGGGGGGCCGCCC
>CAYZFV010000227.1:0-14789 GCA_964477765.1 uncultured Candidatus Kuenenia sp. | reverse complement strand
GGCCGCAGCGGCTGCCCATGCCCGGGCCGGCGGCCGCCTCGGCACCGGAAACCGTCACCATCGACCTCACCGAACTTGATCCGGCGGGCCGTAACAACATGACCCTGCAGGATGGCGACGTCGTGCGGGTCGAGACTCGCGACCCGACTCCCATCAGCGTCATCGGTCTGGTGAAAAAACCCGGCCAGTATGAGATGCCGGTGGGCCAGCCGGTGCATGTGCTCGATGCCATCGCCATGGCCGGTGAACGGAGCAACTCCTGGGCCGACAAGATCTACATCACGCGGCATGTGAAGGGGGAGAACGAGCCGGTTGTGATCGAGACGAGTGTGGCCCAAGCCCAGCACAGCAACGAGTCGAATATCCGCCTTGCCCCCGGCGATGTGGTCAGCGTGGAGAAGACGCCGCAGACGGTTCTCAACTCGATCTTCACCACGATTGTCCGCTTCAGCATCGTCGCCGGCCAGTCGATTCCGATCTTCTGAGCGATTCGTATGTTTGATCCTGAAACTCTTCAGTCCGACTCCACTGCCCAGACCATCCAGCAGGCGATCCGCTTCCTCCGGGTGGCCTGGCATCGGCGGCTCGTGGTGGTGGGCACACTCCTCCTCTGCGGAATGCTCGGTGGGCTGTATTTTTTCACGGCCACGAAGATCTACGAGGCCGACGCCCAGCTGCTCGTCGTCGATACCAGCCGTGAATCGCTGGCCACATCGATGACCGGTGGTCGCGACGACTTGGCCGCGATGGCCACCTACGAAAAGCTCGTGAGTAGCCCGCTCGTGCTCCAGGCGGCGGTGCAACTCCTCGACGCGCCCACGCGGGCCCTCTTTCAGGAATCAGAAGCGGAACTGCTGGCAGCTCGGTTCGGTGAGATGCTGAAAGTTCGCGGCGTTCGGCAAACCAACATATTGGAGCTCCGCTTCAGTTCGCCCTACCAAGAAGCCTCGGCGGCCGTCGTGGCGGCGATCATCCGGGCCTATGCCACCTTCATGGATGAATCCCACCGCGGCACGGCAAGCACGCTGGTCGATCTCCTCAAGAAGGAGAAGGACGAGGTCGATCAGAAGCTCGAAGGGAAGCAGGCCGAGTTTCTCGCAGTGCGGCAACGGGTAGGCGACCTCGGTATCAAGGCCGACGGTAAGACGATGCACCCGCTTGTGGAACGCGCGATTCAGCTCAATGCCGCCATGATCGAGACCCAGAAGCGTCGGCTTCTCCTCCAGGCCTCCTACCAGTCGCTCGATGAGGCGATCAAAAGCGGCCGCAACATCCGCCAGAGCCTCGTGGCGATTGAGGAGACGCTGGGCAAGGAGGCGTTTCTCGAATCGATGGGTCTCGGCGACCGCGACAAGCAGACCCGCGTGGCCGTGGAGAAGCAGCTGCTCGAAGACAAGGCTCAGCTCGACACGCTCCTGGAATACTACGGCGATAACCATCCGAAGGTGATCGAACGCCGCCGCAAGATCGAACAGATGGAGGGCTATCTCGCCCGATTTGACGTGATCGGCTCGCCCCGCGGCATGGGCGGCGACGATGCCCAGCTCGCCAACACGATCGCCACGATCCTCCGTCAGCGGCTCGAGGCCGCCCAGCGGCAGGAGCAGTGGCTGGCCCAGAGCTTCGAACAGGCCAAGCAAGACTCGATCGGCCTCACCAGCGATATGAGCCGGCTCGACATCATCGAGCACGATCTCCGCTGGCTCCGTGAACTCCGCAACACGCTGCTCAACCAGATCGCCAGCGTCGACTTACGGCAGGAAAATGGCGGCGTGCGGACGACCGTGGTCCGCGAGCCGACCGTGCCGCTCAAGCCCGTTTCCCCCAAGCTCTCGCTCACGATCCTCGCCGTTCTCGGTGCCGGCTTCGCCTCGGGCGTGGGCATCATCTTCGTGATCGACACGCTCGACGACCGCGCCCGCTCGCCCGAAGAACTCCAGGCCGAGCTCAACCTGCCGCTCCTCGCCACGATCGGCACGATGGACGATATTGATGAGAGCGATGACGACGCCGGCATGGAGGGCGTGCATATGCACCTTACCAATGACGACGCCGCCAGCGAGAGCTTCCGCACCATTCGCACCGTGCTCGTGATGGGTAAAGACGAATCGGCGCGGGTGGCTGTCTCCAGTGCTGAACCAAGTGACGGCAAGACGACGATCTCCACCAATCTGGCCGTGGCCTACCAGCAGGCTGGCAAGCGGGTGCTCATGATTGACGGCGATATGCGGAAACCGGGCCTTACCAAACTGGTCGGCCGCCGCGGCGCGACGGGCCTCTCTGACCTGCTCCGTGGCGGGGGCGACATCGCCTCGCTGGCGGCTTCGCTCGCCATGCCCTCGGGCGCGGTGCCGATCGACATCATCCCTGCCGGCCGTCGGCCGCCGAATCCCGGTGAGCTCTTGCTGGGCGATCGCTTCGCCGAACTCCTCTCCTGGGCTGAAGCCAACTACGACCAGGTGATTGTTGATGCCCCGCCGGTGCTCGCCGGCACCGACGCCGCTGCCATCGGTCGGATGTGTGACGGGCTGGTGCTGGTGATCCGCCCGGAGAAAAATCGCCGCCGCATGCTGATCCGTGCGGTGGAAACGCTGCGAATGTTTGGTGTGAATCTGTTTGGTACGGTGGTGAATGCCGTAGGCATCGAACAGCAGGGCTACGGCTATGGCTACGGCTATGGCTACGGCTATGGCTACGGCTATGGCTACGGCTATGGCTACGGCGATGCCTACGGTCTCGATGACGACGACGCAGACGACAGCTACGATGCCGGCGCTGAGCTGGGCGGGGGGGACTATGACGACGAGATAGACCACCGACCACGACGCTCGAGGGCTGCATGACCGGGCGCACGCACGGCTCACGACATGCCCGGCGACACAGTGGGCACGGCACCGTCGGGTTGGCTTCCCGCTGGCAGCAGCCCGACACGCTGCTCTTTGATGCCGCGGCGGTGATGGCGCTCTTTGTGGTGCCCTTCGCAGTGGGCGGCCGCCACCCGCTCGGCTATGCGGCGCTCTCGCTCGCGGCGATCGTGGCCTGTCTGGCCTGGCTGCTCCGCATGCTGCGCGACGGCGAACCCCGCTGGACGCTGGGCGTGGGCGAGGCCCTGCTGGCCGCTGGTCTTGTGATCGGCGGGGTGCAGTTGGTCGCCCTTTCGCCCACGACGATCAACACGTTCTCCCCCCGGCTCCATGAGCTGCTGCCAGCCTACTCCGGTGGCCCTTGGTCACTCGGTACCTGGCAAACCTTTTCGCTCACGCCCGGCGAAACGACCGCGGGCCTCACGATTCTGCTGGCGCAGGGGATTGTAGCGCTGGTGGTGTATCAGTTTGCGCGGTCGGTGGAGGTGATCGAGCGGATTCTCACGATCGTGGTGGCGGCCGCAGTGATGCTCGCCCTCCACGGGCTGATCCAGTTCGTGGGGCACGAGGGGAAAAACTTCGATGTGGCGACTGTCTCCTTCCATCAGGAAGGGGGTGTGGTGAAGGCGATGTTTCGCAACCGCAACGACTTCGCCGGCTTCCTCGCGGTGGCGGCGGGCCCCGCGGTGTGGCTCGCCTTTCGGCGGCGGGAGACGGCAAAGGGACGCAGGCGATCGCGGCCCGGCTCCTCGCGGCACCGCGATCGCTCCCGGCCCGAACCCGAGGCCGACATGGGTCGCATGGTGATCGGCCTCGGCAGCCTCGGCATCATCAGCTTTGCCGTGTTTGCCTCGCTGGCTCGCGGTGGCAGCATCGCACTCGGCGTGGCGACGGCTCTGGGCTGCGGCCTGCTCATGCGGTCGGGCCATCTCAAGCCCAGGATGGGGCTGGCCATTCTTGCGGCGGCGGCCGTGGTGGCGACCGCGCTGGAAATACACGGCATGGAGCAGTTTGCCGGGCGGATGGAGACGATCTTCGACGCCAGCCAGCGAGAAACGCAGTTTAGCCGCCGCGAGGTGTGGGCGGCGGCCTGGCAGACGATCCTTGCCTATCCGCTCACGGGTACTGGCATCGGCTCCCATGGTGACATCTCGTTGCTCACGATGCCGCCGACAGGTGGCACGCAGTTCGTGCATGCCGAAAACAGTTATCTCAATCTGGCTGTCGAGACGGGTCTGCCGGGGCTCATCGTGGCCTTGCTCGCGCTCATGATCGCGCTGGTCGCCGCGGGGATGGCGTTTTTCCAGGGCTCGGCCCGCGAGAAGCCGGTCGCAGCGTCGATCATGGCCGGGCTCGTGGCCGGCGGCGTGCATGCGATCGGCCACTTCAACTGGTATGTGCCCGCGATTACCACGCTCCTGATCGTGCTCGGCACCTGCGGCATCCGGATGGCGATGCGGCACGTGGACCGCATCCCATCCGTGAAAATCCCTGTGCCACGATCGATGGCGGCGGTGCTGGCAACGGCGGTGATGATCCTTTTGGGTCTCACGGCCTCCCAGCAGATGAAGGCGGCGTTTGTGGAGCCCCGGTGGGACGAGGCCGTGGCGCAGTCCCGCACGCTCGCCAAGGAACGCCGCGCGACCCTCGATGTCGAGGCGGCCGTGGCGATCGAAGCCGCCAAGGCTCTGGAGGTCATGCGGCTTGCGCAGGAGAACGAGAGGAACAAAGTGACGGCCGGCGATGAACCGCCGTCAGCCCCGGTGCCTGTTGAGCCCTCCCCTGAACTCGTCGCGGGGAAAAATGCCGTGGCCGAGCAGTGGGCCGCCGTGCTCTCCGGCCTCGACACCCGGCTCGACCTCCTCGAGGCCGTGGTCGCCGGGCGGCCCGACCATCCGCGAGCCTGGGCTGAACTGGCCGCCGCCCGCTGTGAACGCTTTGGCCTCGCGCGACAGGTCGCCGGTGAGACGGTCACGATCCGGGAGATCCGCCAGACGGCCACGAGCGGAGGCTTCGCAAGTCGGCCGGCCCTCGATGATTGGCTCCGCCGCGTGGCGGGGGATGATCTCGATGATCTGCTCCGAGCCTACGCCGCCGCCAAGCGGGCTGTGATGGTGGCCCCGTGCGCGGGTGACGCCTGGTGCGTGCTTGCCAACCTCGCTTTTCTGGAATCCTTCGATGCCGAGTTGCCGCGACGCTGTATCGCGCAGGCGCTGGCTGTGCGGCCGCATGATGGCACCGTGCTCTTCGAGGCCGCCCGGCAGGCCGAACTCGACGGCGACACGTCCCGGGCCAACGCTTTGTGGCGGGACTGCTTTGCCCGGTCGGCCGAGCATCGCGATGTGATCCTGAACCTGCTGCGAACGAAGATCTCGGCTGTCGAGGCGATCGCACTACTCGAGCCCGACCTCCCCGGACTGCGGGCGATCGAAGCCGCCTGGTCGCGGCAATCCACGCCTGACGGGATGCGGCCGGTGCGGGAACGCCGGCTCGCGGCGGTGCTGGCCGCGGCCGACGAAGCAACTTCGCCTCGGCAGGCTGCACAGCGATGCGGCCTGCTCCTCGAGGCGGCCAACCTCCACCGCGCGCTCGGGCAAAACGAGCCGGCAGCGGCGATGGTCTCCGCCGCGATCGCCGCCAATCCTTCGCATTATGCCGCGCGGCTGACCCGGGTCGACCTCGCCCTCGCGCTCGATGACCCCGACACCGCCAAGCAACACCTCGACTGGCTTTCGCTCCGCCGGCCTGACGCACGGGCCGTGGTCGATCGCGTCGCCAAGCTCAGGCAACTGCGGGTGCGGCTCGCGTCGGCTCCCGCGGCTCCGACGTCCTCCGACACCACTTTCTCATCATCCGGAGCACGGTAATGAATCCCACCACGCCACTCATGCGGCTCGTCGAGCGGCTTGAACGGGTCTCGAAAATCGAGATCATCTGGGACGCGATCAACGTGGTTACGCTCGTCTTCGCGATCGCCCTGTCATATCTCGTGCGGTTTGAAGGGGTGCTCACCACCCAGGAATGGGCCAGCCTCGGCCGCGCGTTGGGCACCGTCGTACCGATCCAGTGTGCGATGCTCTTCCTCGTGGCCGGCCGGCGGACGAGCATTCGTGGTGTGACGCTCCGCGATCTCTGGCAGTTGATCTTCGGCGTGAGCGTCGGATTGGCCGTGGCCGCACCGGTCGGGATCATGGCCAATCTGGGCATACCCCGCAGCGTCTATATTATAGATTGGTTTATCGCGATCTCTCTCCTTGGCGGCCTGCGCGGGGCGGCCTGTGAGGCGGGCGATTTCCTGCGACGCTGGTCGATCCGGCAGGCCACACGGGTGTTGCTCGTCGGCACCTGCCCCTCCAGCGAAGCGGTGGCCCGATCGATTCGTATGCATGCCGGCTCGCACGGCCAGCGGGTGGTGGTGGGGATCGTGGCGAAGGTGGCCGACGCGCCGCTCGTGGGCCGGTCGATCGGCGGCGTGGCGGTGCTCGGTACGACCGCCTCGATCGAGCAACTGATCGCCCGGCACCGAATCGACGAAGTGCTCATGCTTTCCAACACGCTGATCGGCGGCGAGGTGCGCGACCTCCGTGAACGCTGCCGGGCCGTCGATTGCCCGACATCGATCCTCCCCGCCTTCGAGACGATCCTGAGCGGTCGCGTGAAGATGCAGCCGCGGCCGGTCGATATCGCCGACCTCTTGCGCCGCGAGCCGGTACACGTCGACATTGAGGGCATTGGCCGCTGGCTTGGCAACGAAACCGTGCTCGTGACCGGAGCCTGCGGCAGCATCGGCTCGGAGCTTTGCCGGCAGCTGCTCAAGCACGGCCCCGGGCAGCTTGTGCTTCTCGATCGGAACGAGACCGGCCTCTTCTGGCTCGAGCGTGAACTGATGCGGCTCGGGCAGGGCATCGAGACTGAGATCGTTCCTTGCGTGGCCGACATCACTGACCGCGAGCGGATCGATACTGTGATGGCTGAGCATGTCCCCGGCGTGGTCTTCCATGCCGCGGCCTACAAGCACGTTCCATTGATGGAGCAGTATCCGGGCGAGGCGGTGAAAAACATCACGCTCGCCACGGCGGGCCTGGCCGAGGCGGCGGCGGCGGCCGGTGTGCAGGCCTTCGTGCTCATCTCGACCGACAAGGCGGTGAATCCGACGAGCGTGATGGGCTGCTGCAAGCGGCTGGCGGAGATCGCCGTTCAATTGATCGGCCGGAATGTGACTAGCCGGGGTGCACCCGCTCGATTTTCGACGGTACGCTTCGGCAATGTGCTCGACTCGGCCGGGAGCGTCGTGCCGATCTTCCGCGAGCAGATCCAGCTTGGGGGGCCCGTGACGGTGACCCATCCCGACATCGAACGCTACTTCATGACGATCCCCGAGGCGGCGCGGCTCGTGATCCAGGCCGGCACGATGGGGCGGGGAGGCGAGGTGTTTGTGCTCGACATGGGTGAGCCCGTGCGAATCGCCGACCTCGCCCGCGACATGATCCGGCTCTCAAATCTCGAGGAGGGCCGCGACATCGAAATTCGCTTTACCGGGCTGCGGCCCGGGGAGAAGCTCTTTGAGGAGTTGTTTAAAGGCGAGGAGTCGCTCCACGAGACGGGCCACCCGAAGATCCACGCCGCCCAGCTCTCGTTCGCGCCGGGCATCACGGCCGAAGCGCTCCTCCGGGAGCTCCGGGCCGCGGCATCTCGCCCGCCGGCCGAGGTGCGGGAGGTGCTCCAGGGGCTCGTGCCGGAGTATGCGGGCCACGAGCCTGGTCTACCCCAAGAAGCAATCGCGGGGAGGGTTGGAACCGCCCGCCGCGCGGCCTGAGAGGGCGTGTCGAATCCTCGGCGGTGGTCGTGCCGGCAGTGCTTGCCGCCTTATTTCGGGCCGCCGCGAAGCATTCTCCGCCTGTTGGAGCGAAGCCACGAACCCCAAGTTCTGGTGGCAAGGTATGCCGGTTTTCGAGCCGGGGTCGGTCCGCAAATTTTCGGATGCCAAGACTTTCCGTGATTTTCAGTTGCACTGGCCCTTGGATTCGTCAAAACTTGAGAGGTTCATCTCAGTGGCACTCGGGCCGGGTGCGTCACGATACGATCTTTGATTGATGGTTCTCAAAAAATGCCGTCACGGCATGGAGTGTCTGCATGATCAGGCGTCTGTTTCAGAGAAGCTGGTTCGGTTCCCACATCAAGGCGGTGCGGTATCGCCTGTCGTCGTGGGCGGAGAGGCGGCGCGAGCGGATCGCGGCGATCCGCCGTGAACGCAGCTGGATGATCCTCGGGTTCGCCTGCGAGCCGCTCGAGATCCGGCGGGTGATGGCGGCATTCTCCTACGACAGTGGCACCGACGTGCTCACGATCGACCTCGATCAAGCGAACGAAGAGATCACGCTCACGAGTTCGGGCGGTGGCGACTACGTCTTCACTCTCAACGGCGGCAACACGTTCAACGGTACCGACGAAACAGGCCTCGCCGGCAACGGCACCGCCACCCTGACAATCAGTTCTGCCCTCGATCTCACGGTCGTCAACATCGCCAACACCAACAACGGCACGTCAGTCGTATTTGGCGGCAGCACGGGCGCCTACGTCGACGACTTCGAGATCGCTCTCGGCACCCTTGTTGCGGCCTCACCGGCCGCGACCGCTCTGAGTGTCACCGGCGACGCGACCTTCTCATCCGCATCCCTCACGGCGAACGTCACGACCGACATCTCCGTCTCGGCGAATCTCGCCGCCACATCCGGCTCTCTCTCGCTGACGGCGGGTGGGGCGTTCTCCATCTCCGCGGCGCCGTCCATCACCACGACCACGTCCGGCAATGTCACCATCTCCGCCGGAACAGGCGATCTCGGCCTGCCCGACATCACCTCGGCCGGCAGCGTCACGATCACTTCCGCCGGCAACATCACCCAGGACGGTGGCAACACCGCGGTGATCGCCACCGGAGCGGCGTCGTTCACGGGCAGCGGCGCGATCGAACTCGAGGGCATCAACGACTTCAAGGCGGCGCTCAGCATCGTCAACGCCGGTTCGGGTGACGTGTCGGTAATCGACTCGTTCGGAACCACTCTGGCGAACCTGACGCTCGGCACGGGCAATTTCTCGCTCTCGACCACCGGTGCCGTCGCGCAGTCGGCCCCGATCGTGCAGCAGGCGGGCGCCGGCACGTTCACGGTGCTCACCGGCAGTGCCGCGATCGACCTGTCCGACGCCTCCAACGACTTCACCGGCGCGGTCTTCCTGACCAACAGCAAGGCCAACCCCATCGCCGTCCGCGATTCCGATGCCCTGATCCTCGGCGACATCGCCCAGACGCGGTCCGCTGCGGGAACGCTTTCCGTGCAGGCGGGCGGAAACATCACGCAGGCTGCCGGCAGCACGATCACCACCGGCACGGGCGGCACCACCTTCACGGCGATTGACGGGGCGAGCATCCTGCTCGACCAGACGAGCCAGTACAACGGCCAGGTCGTGTTCGCTCCGGTCGCCGGCACAGGCAACCAGCTCGCCGACCTCACGCTCGCCTCCTCCGCGGCGGTCGTCATCCAGGCGGGGCTCGAAATCAGCGGCGACCTCGCCCTCACGGCAGGGGGCAACATCACCGACGCAGGCAACGTTTCGGTCGGCGGCACATCGAGCTTCACCTCGACGTCCGCCGGTGCCGCGATCACGCTCGACGGCAACAACACCTTCACCGGCGCGGTTTCGATCGACGTGCTCGGCTCGGCATCGTCGGCCACCCTCTCGGACGTTCAGGGCACGCTCACGCTCGGCACGGTTCTTGTGCCCGGCAGCCTGACGCTCGTCGCCGCCAGTGGCATCGTCGACGCCCAGCCGGTGACGGTGGGCGGCGCGGCCTCGTTTTCGGTGAAGAGTGGCGGCCTCTCTCTCGAGACCGCCGGCTCGTCTTACTCCGGCCCTCTCAGCATCACGGCCGACGGCAATGTCTCGATCGCCAACGTAACCAGTGCCATCGTGCTCGGCTCCGTGCAGGCCGGCGGCAACCTGTCGGTCGAGGCGCCACTGGCGATCACCAACACCGGAGTGCTCAATATCACGGGTACGACGTCGCTCAAGACCACCGACAACAACGCCGGCATCACGATCAACGCCACCGCCGGCGGGAACAGCTCCTTCGGCCAGCCGGTGTCGCTCAACGCCAACGGTTCCGGCAGCGCGTCGCTGACCAACGTCCAGGGCGACGTGGCGTTCGGGAGCTCGTCGTTCGGCGGCACCTTCACCGGCACCGCCACCGGCACGATCACGATCGACTCCGGCGGTGCGGGTCTCTCCGGCTCGGGCCTCGGCTCCGCCGGCCTGATCACGATCACATCCAGCGGCGGCGATGTGCGGCTCAATCAGACGGTCACCAGCGGCGGCGGCAACGTCCTGATCACCGCGACGACCGGCAACATCACGTCGACCGCCGATGGCGACATCACGACCACCGCTCCGGTCGACACCGGCTTCGGCTCGGGCTTCGTCAATCTCAATGGTGCCGCAGGCGTCATTCTCGAGGGGGCGATCGTATCGGCGAGTTCCGGAAGCAGCATCGGCCCGGCCGGCGCCGCCGGGGCGGTCACGATCGCGTCGGCGGGCAATATCGTGATGACCGACGATATCGACGCTCAGGGAGGTGACAGCACGGCCACCACCGGCGGCGTGGGCGGCGGCGTGACGATCACAAGCACCGGCGGATCCATCGATCTCGAGAACATCGACACGACCGGTGGCGTGGGACAGGCGGGCGTGGGTGGTGGCGGCGGCAGCGTAGATATCAGCACCACCACCACCGGCACCACGATCACCGTGACGAACGTCACGGCGAGTGGCGGTGCAAACGCCCTCAACACCTTCAATGGCGGCAACGCCGGCAATATTCTGATCGACACGACGAATGACGATCAGATCACCCTCGACGGCGACCTCCTGGCGATCGGCGGGGCGAGTGCCACCCCCGGGCTCGGCGGCAATATCGAGATCGATGACCTGATTGTCCTGACGGGCGACCGCACCGTCAGTAGCGGTGGAACCAGCGGCGACATCCTTTTCTCGAGCACGATCGATTCCAATGGCGGGGCCAACCGCTGGCGGCTCGTCGTGACCGCGGGCACCGGCAGCGTGACCTTCAATGAAGCAATCGGTGGCGCGACCGCCCTCGACAGTTTGGCGGTGACGTCCAGCTCCTCCGTCGCGATCGACGCCAACGTGACGGTGACCGGCGGCGGCAGCACCACCATCGCCAATGAGGGCATCGTGATCGCCAGCAGTGGAACGATCACGATCGGCAGCGACGACAGCAACCCGACGATCCTCGACGCCGAAGCGGGGGGCGGTGGCCCCGTGACGTTCAGCGGACGGGTCGATCTCCAGGATAATGTCACGATCACCCGCGGCGCAGGAGACGTGTCTTTCGCCGGCTCGACCACCAGCCTCACCGGCAACAATCACAACCTGCTGATCAACGGCATCGGTGCCAACGGCAGCCTCGCCGCCAACGTCACCTTTTCCAACAGCGTGGCGAGCATGGGCAACGTGACGCTCCAGAACGTCGGCAACCTGCAGGTCGGCTCGAGCACGTCCAACTCGTTCACGGCCGAGAGCCTGACCTACCTCGACGGCGGCAGTCTCAGCACGGGCACGGGCACCGCGACCATTACGGCGGCCCTGAGCATCACCGGCTCCGGCGGCAGTGGCCTGCAGATCAAGACGGTGGGCACGGTGACGACCGCCGAGAGCATCTCGACGCCAAACGCCCCGATCTACCTCGAGAGCACGGCCAATCCGATCACCTTTGCCGGAGCGTATAAGACGATCACGAGCAACGGTGTCGGCAATGGCGATATCACGATCGCCGGGTTTGGGGTCACGCAGAGCAGTTCGACGCATACCATCAATGCCGGCAACGACCGGATCGTGATCGACGGTAACACGCAAGCGATCGCGATGGGCGGTGTGCTCAACTCCAACTACCCGTCGGCCAACGGCAGCGATTACGCGATCATGCTTCGCGACGCCTCCACGGTCACCTTCGGGTCCACCAATGCCCCGATCGGGACGCTGCAGATCGGCACGCCCGGGGTCGCTCCCGACGTGACGGGCGACGTCGTGCAGACCGCGACAGACACCGCGTTTCAGCTCGAGTATTTTTCGGCCAACACCGATGCCAACATCACCGTCGCCGCGAACAACAACTACCGCAACGATATCGCCAATCTGGGCACGGTCACGCTCAACGGCACCTTCACCTTCCGTGACGATAACAACGGCCTCGTGGTGACGGAATCGATCTCCGCCCAGACGATCAACATCCAGACGCGAGAGGGCAACCTGCAGATCGGCGACAGCGACATCTCCACGTCCACGGGCACGATCTTCCTGCGGGGCGAGGGGGTGACGCAGGCGGCAAACTCGACGATCACCGCAGGCACCGTCACGGCGAGCACGGTGACGATCAGCGGGCTCGATCACCGCGTCGGCACGGGCCAGTCGGCAGTCAACATGGCCGGCACGATCTCCACCACGGCCAACGGCACGGTGGTCTCGTTCGCCGACGCCACCACGATCGTCCTTCCCGAGATCAATGCTGTGAATGGCGGCGTCTCGATCAATGACGGAAATATCGGCTCGGGGGCGATTTCCCAGACCGCGGGGAAGATCCTCAATGTGGACACCGTCACCGCCAACACCCGCGGCTCGGTCACGCTTGACCAGGCAAACACGATCACGACCGTCGCGGGGATCACCTATGGCGGTGATGTGCGGATCAACGACCTCGGTGGCCTGACCTTCTCCGGCGGCATCGGCCGCTATACGAGCGGTGCCAACGCCATCAACGTCACCACGACCGGCACGCTCGACCTGGGTGGCCAGTTATTCAGCGGCCAGACGACGTCGTTCTACGGTGTCAACGTGACGAGTTCTGGCGGCTCGATCGACGGCAATACCGGTTCGGTGCTCATCAACGCCGGCGGAGGAAACATCACGCTCGGTTCCACGCCGATCGACACCAACGGCGACGTGACGATTCGCAACGCTTCCGGGGGCGTCGTGCTGGGCTGGATCACGGGCGACAGCACGGCCAATGCCGGCACCGTGACGATCGGGGTCGATGGTGACATATCCGGCGCCGTGTCGCAGGGCTCCGGCACGGCAATCTATGCCAATACCCTGACGGGCAACACCACCGGCAGCGTCACCTTTGATCAGGCGAACCTGATCGGCACCCTCGGTGACTTCACCGCTGGTGGGGCCTTCACGCTCGTCGATACGGCTGCGGGGCTGACAGTTTCAGGCGCGGTGAAGAACAACAACACAGGCCTCACCTCGATCACCACCACGGGATCGCTGTCGGTGACCGGCAGCGTTGAAGGGGCCGGCGTCTCGCTGACCACCAGCAGCGGGGCGATGTCGCTCGCCGGCAACATCGCGGGGAACGCGGGCAACGTCACCTTGACCCAGTCCGGCGGTGCCCAGACGATTTCCCAGTCGGGCGGCATCATCACCACCACGGGCGTGCTGAGCGGCTCGGCGACGGCCGGCGTGAGTCTGCCGCAGGCCAATGAGATCGCCAAGCTCGGCCCGTTCAGCGTCACGGCGGGGGGCAGCTTCGCCCTCAACGACGCGACGGGCGGCCTCGACCTTGTGGGCGATATCGCGTTGATCAACGGTGGCGTCACGATCACGACCGCCGGTGGCTCGCTCGATCTCGGGGACTACGACGTCACTACCGCAAGCGGCGTCAGTGCCTTCGCCTTCACCGGCGTCGGCGTCGAGCAGGGCGCGAACTCGAGCATCTATTCCGGTTCTGGCACGATCCTGATCGACGGCCAGGGCGGCGCCCTCAACATGAGTGGCGAGGCCCTCACGCTCGTGGCGGCGCCCGGCGGGATTACGGTTCGCGATGCCTCCACCGCGGCGCTTGGCACGCTCACGGCCGCTTCGGGGACTGTGACGATCGGCGTCACCGGTGACATTCTCGGGGCGATCAATCAATCGGCGCCCGGAGTGATCACCGCCACGAATCTGGTGGTATCCACGAGCAATTCGGTTGATCTTTCCAATGCCAACAATGTGATCACCAACCTGGCCGGTGTTTCGACCCGTGGCGACTTTACGCTCGTTGATTCCACCTTCGGTCTGGTCTTTACGGGCAATGTGGTCACCACGGATGGCTCGAACTCCGGTGGTGCTTCGATCGAAACCTGCGGTGGCATTCTGACCGTCGGCGGTTATGACCTTACCGCGAAGGGCGATGTCACCCTGGTTGGTGATGGCATCACCTCAGCGGCCGCATCGGTCATCGACGCGACGGCGGGCGATGTGCTGCTCGACGGCAACTGCGGGCTGCAGGGCGCGATCACGCTGGCGGGGTCCGTCCTGACGACGAGTAATGCATCGACCGCGGTGCGGATCGTCGATGCCACCACCCTCACGTTTGCCAATATCACCACGGGCTCGACGGGCACCACGACGTTTGGCAACGCGTCATTGCCGCTGAGCGGAGCGGTCACCCAAACGGGACCGCTGTCCACCGGAACGCTGGTCGGGAACTCCTCGACCGTCACGCTTGCCAACGCGGGAAACAGGCTCGTCAATGTCGGGCCCTACGCGGCGAGTGGCGGTTTCGTGCTCAACGAGTCGACCGGCGACGCGACGCAGGGGCTGACCTTCACCGGTGACGTCACCGCCTCGGGAACAGCCACCATCACGTCTCCCGGGCTCATCAGCCTGCAGACGTTCGACCTGAACGTCGGTGAAAATACGCTGACTTTGCAGGGTCTCGGAATCATTCAGAACGACAATGGCGCCAGCGCGATCACGTCCGCCTCCACCTTTCTGAAGGCGGGCGCCGGCAACATCGATCTGCTCAGTCCGAACAATGACTTCACGGGCACGGTCACCCCGACCTCGACCGGCAGCTACGCCGCGATC
>CAYZFV010000226.1:0-4423 GCA_964477765.1 uncultured Candidatus Kuenenia sp. | reverse complement strand
GATCGCTTCATGTTCAAGGTGTTCGTGCGGTATCCGTCGTTTGACGAAGAGTTCGAGATCGCCCGACGGACGACCGGCGGGGCCGTCGAGGAGCCGCGGGCGGTGCTGGCGGCCCACGACATTCTCGCCCTCCAGGCGGCTGTCCGCGAGGTGCCGATCAGCGACCACCTCGTCCGGTACGCGCTGGCGCTGGTGCGGCAGACCCGCCGCGGCGAGCGGGGGGGGCCGGAGTTTGTCTCGGATCAACTCGCCTGGGGCGCCGGCCCCCGCGCGGTGCAGTTTCTGGTCGTGGGTGCGAAAACCCGCGCGGTGCTCCAGGGCCGGACCCACGTGTCGCTGGAAGACATTCAGGCCCTCGCGGCGCCGGTGCTGCGCCATCGGATCGTGGTCGGCTTCGCGGCGGAAAGCGAGGGCGTGACCCCCGACGCCATCATCGAGCGAATCATCGAAACCACCCCGGCCAGAGAGGACGAGCTGTCGCGTGACGCCCGCTTCCAAACGATTTTTGCGTCCTGAGGCGATCGCCCGGATCGCGCAGCTCGAGCTGCGGGCCCGGGCCGTCGTGGAAGGCGTGCTCGCGGGACTTCACAAGAGCCCTTACAAGGGGCAGTCGGTGGAGTTTCTGCAGCATCGCGAATATGCGCGGGGAGACGATCTGCGGCGGGTCGACTGGAAGGTGTGGGGCCGGCAGGACCGCCTCTATGTCAAGGAGTTCGAGGAGGAGACCAACCTTCGCCTCACGCTCCTCGTCGACGGCTCGGCGAGCATGGACTACGCCTCCGGACCGCTCTCCAAATACGACTACGCCGCCACGCTCGCCGCCTCGCTGGCGTGGCTCGGGCTGTCGCATGGTGACGCCGCCGGCTGCGCGGTGTTTGACGACACCGTGCGGGCCAGTGTGCCGGCCCGGATGAAACGGTCGCATCTGGCCAGCATCATCGACGTGCTGGAGGCCCGCGGCGCCGGCAGTCGGCGGCCGACGGCGTTTCTGCCGGCGCTCCGCGGCCTCTCCGAGACGCTGCCGCGGCGGGGGATGGTGATCATCATGTCGGATCTACTGGGCGACCGCGACGGCATCGCCAAGGGAATGCAGATGCTGCGGCGACGCGGCCACGATCTCGTGCTCCTGCACCTGATGGACGACGACGAACTCGACTTCCCGTTCGATGGCCCGACACGGTTCGAGGGGCTGGAACTGCCCGACCACATCGCCTGCAATCCACGCGCCCTGCGCGACGGATACCTCGCCGAGCTGGAATCGTTTCTGGCGGGTGTCCGCCAGCAGGCCGCCGCCGCCCGCTGTGATTATTCGCTGATCCGCACCAGTGAGCCGCTCGACGGGGCGCTCGTGCGGTTCCTTTCCCGACGGGCCAGCATGGCCGTCTGACGCCGGTCTTCCTTCCGCATGCCATCGTTTGATTTTCAGTCGCTGTTGTGGTGGGGCCTGCCGCTGGTCGCGGCCCCGATCATCATTCACCTGATCAACCTGCTGCGGCACCGGCGGGTGACCTGGGCGGCGATGGAGTTTCTGCTGGCCAGCCAGCGGAAGTACAAGACCCGGGTGCTGCTGAAGCAGATCGTGCTGTTGCTGCTGCGGGTGGCCGCGGTGCTGGGGATCGTGCTCGCGCTGGCCGGGCCGCGGTGGAGCAACTCCCTCGCGGGGATGCTCGGCGGAGGCCGCACGGCGCATGTGGTGTTGCTCGACGACAGCTTCTCGATGGGCGACACGTCGGGGAACGGCGGAGGTGTCGAGCCTGTCTCGGCGTTTGATCGTGGCCGCCGCGTCGTGGAGCGGATCGTGACTGATCTGGCGCTGGCTTCCGGGCGGCAGGAGGTGGCGATCGGGCGGTTTGCCGGCCTCACGTTTCCTACCGTGTCGGGCAGCCCGCCCGCCTTCGATCTTCCGCTCGAGACGGTCGCGCCGGGCGTCGCCCAGGAGGTTCGCGACCTGCTCGCCACGCTGCCGGTATCGGCGACCGACGCCGGGCCGCGGGCGGCGCTCGCCGCGGCCGCGGAAACGCTCGGCAGCGGCGCCGGCGCGGCGGGAGTGGTGTGGATCGTGAGTGACTTCCGAACCCGCGATTGGCGGGCTGCCGACGACGTGGCCGATCAACTTCGTGAGCTGGCCGCTGCCGGCGTGCGGGTTCACCTGGTGGACTGCGCCGCCGAGCCGGCAGGCAACCTGTCGATCGAGCGGCTCGAGCCGGTGGGGGGCGTGCCCGCGTCGGGCGTGATCGTGCCGCTGGAAGTGACCGTACGAAACCACGGCGACCGTCCGGTGCGGGATGTGGCGGTGGAACTCGGGGAGGATGGTGCCCCCCGGCCGGGCGTGCGGATCAGCGAAATTCCGGCGGGAGCCACCGCGAAGCAGCGGTTTGATGCCCGTTTCGAGACGGCCGGCGGCCATGTCGTCGAGGCACGGATCGGCCCCGATGCGGTCACCGCCGACAACCTGCGGACGGCCGTGATCGATGTGGCCGATCGGGTCGACGTGCTGCTGATCGATGGCGGGCTTGCCGCCGCCGAGCCGGGGGGGATCGGGGATGCGTTTTACCTGGCGGCGGCTCTGGCGCCGGGCTCCGGCGCGCCGACCGGTCTCAATCCGCGGATCGAGCCTCCCCGGGCGCTCGCCGCGCTCGATCTCGATGCCTTCGCCGGAATCTGGCTGATGGATGTCGAGCGACTCGAGCCGGCGGAGACCGCGGCGCTCGAGGCCTACGCGGCGGCCGGGGGAGGGGTGGTGTTCTTCATGGGCCCCCGCACCAACCCCGAGGCCTTCAATGCGTCGCTCTATCGGGATGGCAAGGGAATCTTTCCGGTGCCGCTGGCCGGCGCGGTCGACCTCCTCGCCGATCCGTCAGCCGCCGCGGCCCCCGATGTGGTGGTCGAGGAGCACCCGGTGGTGGCCGTGTTGTCCGGGCAGCGGAATCCGCTGCTCAGTGCGGTGCGAGTCGACCGGTTTATGGCCGTGGAGCGGACCTTCGAACCGCGAACCGGCAGCGGCCTGCGGCGGCTGCTCTCGTTGCGGACAGGCGGCCCTCTGGCGGTCGAGCAGCCGTTTGGCGACGGGCTCGTGGTCGTGGTCTTTTCCACCGCGGCGCCGACGTGGAACAACTGGGCTCGGGGCAATCCGTCGTGGGTGGTGGTGATGCTGGAACTGGAGAGTCACCTCGCGCGGGCTCGGCGACGGGCCGAGTCGCTCGTCGTGGGAACGCCGGTGACGGTTCGACTGGAACCGGGCAGCGATGAAATCGAAGTCGACTTCACCACGCCGCCCCAAGGGGCGATCGTGCATGTGACCGGCACCGCGGCCCCACCCGACGGGCTCGGCGCCACGCTCCCCACGACGACCGCAGGCGGCAGCTGCGCCGCCCGCTGGCGGCGGCTTGACGGCACCGAGCGGGAGCGACTCTTCGCGATCAACGTCAACCCGGCGGAAGGGCAGCTCGAACGGATGGGGCGCGACCGCCTCGATCGGGCGCTGGCCGGAGTGCCCTTCGAGTATGACGCGGCCGACAGCCTCCAGCCGGAGGCGGGCGTGCTGGCTGGTGTGTCGCTCTTGAAGCCGCTCCTGCATGCCCTGCTGATCGTGCTCATCGGGGAGCAGTTGCTCGCCTACTCCGCCAGCTACCATCCGCGAAAACGGCCCTGAACCCCTCGTCACGCAACCACCTGTCCTGGAACCCGATGTCATCTCTCCTCCTGCCACCGTGTCTGCTGGCCGCGACCGAATCGGTGCAGTATCGGATCACCAGCGGGCTCGTGGACGGGTTCACCGAGAGGTGGCCGCTGCCGGCCCTCGTGGGGGTGGTGGCCGCGGTGGTGGCGTTTGCGGTGTGGATGATCCGGCGGGATGCGGCCGAACTGCCGCCGGGCGTGGCGGTGCTGCTGGCGGTGTTGCGGCTGGGGGCGGTGGCGGCGCTCGTGGCGGCCTATCTCGACCTCGAGCGACGGACGGAGCATGAGCTCGTGTCGCCGTCGCGGGTGGCCGTGCTCATCGACTCCAGCGCCAGCATGACACTCGCCGACGAGGTTCCGGCGGTGGGTGGGGAAGAGGCCGCCGCACAGACGCGAGCCGACGAGGCGTTGGCGATTCTTTCCTCAGGCGGGCTGCTGGAGGCGCTGGCGCCCCGGCATGAAGTGTCGCTGTGGCGGTTTGATGCCGATGCCGAACCGCTGGCCGTGCAGCCGCTCGGGGGCGACGGCCGCGAGCCGCCGCCGGCCGATACGTCTGCCGGTGAAGAATCGATCGCGCCGGAGAGCGGCCCCGGTGATTGGCGGCGGCGGGTGGCCCCGCGGGGCTTCGAGACGCGGCTCGGCGAGGCGTTGGCCCGCGTGGCGAGCGAGGAGCCGACGGCTGTGTTGGCAGGGGTAATCGTGCTCTCCGACGGCGGCACCAACGCCGGCGTCGATCCGGTGGCGG
>CAYZFV010000225.1:0-2741 GCA_964477765.1 uncultured Candidatus Kuenenia sp. | reverse complement strand
AATAGGCGATCAGCCGCTTGAGGTCGGTCTGCACCAGAGCCACGAGCGCTCCGTAGAGAATCCCAAACACGCCGAGGCCGACCAGCCATGGGGCGGCCGCGGCCGAGGCCTCAGGCAGCATCGGCAGCGAGAATCGCAGAAAGCCGTAGATGCCGATCTTGAGGAGCACGCCTGCCAGGTCGACGCTGCCGCCGGTCGGCGCCTCGACGTGGGCCAGCGGGAGCCAGGTATGGAAGGGCACGATCGGCACCTCCCCCGCGACCCCCGCGAAGAGCGCCAGAAACACGAGCCACTGGAGCCAGCCCCCTTCGGCCGTCATCGGCAACGGATGGACCTGCAGGCCGGCGGTGAGCCCGGCGATGTCGAACGTGATCGTGCCGGTCTGGGAGGCATGCCAGAGCACGATCGCCAAGAGACCGAGGAAGGAGAGCACGCTGCCGGCGAGCGTGTAGATGAAAAACTTGACCGCCGCCTTCCGCCGCTCGTCGTGGCCCCAGATGCCGATCAGGAAGAAGAGCGGTACGAGCGTGAACTCGAAGAAGACGTAAAAGAGGATGATGTCGCGGGCCGCGAAGACGCCGAGCATGGCGGCTTCGAGCAGGAGGAGCAGCACATAGAAGCCGACCGGCTTCTCCTTGATCGCATCCCAGCTCACGAGCACGGCCGTCAGCGAGAGCAGGGCGGAGAGGCCGAACAGCCAGATCGACAGGCCGTCGAGGCCGAGGGATAGGCGGATGTCGAACATCCCTTCGACCAGCCACGGCACTTCGACCAGCGCGAAAGGCTCCGTCGGCGACAGGCCGGCAGGCCGGCTGAGAAACCGGATCACGAGCCAGCCGGCGGCGATGAGCGTGGCCAGGGCCGTGACCGCCGCACTCTGGCGGACGGCCTGCTGCCCGCGGCTCCCCATCAGCCAGGCCACGAGCGCTCCCACCAGCGGCATGAGGATGACCAGCAGCAGGTGATTGGCAGGAGAGAGACCGTTCATGATTGAGACGATGCCTGAAAAGGAAGCGGGTCAGCCACGGAGCTGCCATGCGAGGGCGACGACGATCGCCAACACGCCGACCACGCCGGCGAGGGCATACCGCTGCATCAGTCCCGTCTGAAGCTGTCGCACGACCGCCGCGGCACCGAGGGGGATCCTGGCCACGAGGTCGACAAGCCCGTCGATCACGCGGCGATCGAAGAGGGCGGCGATCCATGCCAGCGCCTCCAAGGGCTTGACGACCACCGCGGCATAGATCTCGTCGAGGAAGAACTTGCGAGCGAAGAGCGTTTCCAGCGGGCCCAGAAACCGCTCCATCTGCGGGCCGTCGCTGCGGCGGCCGAGGTGACCGTAGGCTGCCAGGGTGATGCCGATGGCGGCGGCGAGCGTGCTCTGGAGCGCGAGATCCCAGTGGAAGGCAGGCTTCACGGCGGTCGCCACGACGGCCGGGGCGGTGAAGGAGGGCGTGGCAGCCAGGAAGTCGGCCAAGGCATGGGTGCTGAAGAGCAGCCAGCCGCTCACGGCCGACGCGATCGCGAGAATGACAAGCGGCACGGTCATCACGGGTGGTGATTCATGCGCCGCGGAGCCCGCCCCTCCATGAGAATGGTGGCCCGCCTCTTCCGGCACGCGGGTCGGCCCCGTGAATGTCATGAAGACCGCGCGGAACGTGTAGAAGGCGGTGAGGCCGGCCGTGAACAGCGCCATCCAGAAGAGCGTGCGGAAGGTGGCTGGGCCGTCGAGCCGGGAGGTGGCTGAGGGGGCGTTGCTGACTGACGCGCTACCGTGATCTTCGGCCGGTGAAAACTTCACGGGCGAGAACGGGGGACGATCCGTGGCGACGGCATGGTGGTCGCCATGATGCGCGTCGGGCCAGCCCCGGGGGGGGAGGCTGGCGAGGATTTCGTCTTTGCTGAAGAAACCGGCGAAGGGGGCGACGCCCGCCAGCGCCAGCGCCCCGACCAGGAACGTGGCGGCCGTGATCGGCATGATCCGCCGCAGGCCGCCAAACCGCCGCATGTCGATCACGCCTCCCATCGAGTGCATCACCGATCCGGCTCCCATGAAGAGCAACGCCTTGAAGAAGGCGTGGGTGAGCAGGTGGAAGATGGCGGCCGTGAAGCCGAGGAGGGTGCCGGTGCCGAGGCTCGCGAACATGTAGCCGAGCTGGCTGATCGTGGAATAGGCGAGCACCCGCTTGAGGTCGTTTTGCACCGTGCCGATCAGGCCTGCGACGAGCGCCGTGGTGGCCCCGACGATCGAGACCGCAGTGAGCGCGTCAGGGCAGGCCATGAAGAGCGGGCAGCTGCGGGCGATCAGATAAATGCCCGCCGTCACCATCGTGGCGGCATGGATGAGGGAGCTGGCCGGCGTCGGGCCTTCCATGGCGTCGGGGAGCCAGACATGCAGCGGCAGCTGGGCACTCTTGCCGCAGGCGGCCAGAAGCAGAAGCAGGCAGATCGCGGTGCCGACCATCCCGCCCACGTAGCCTCCGACATCGGCCAGACGCGTCTGGCCGAGAATGCCCGGCATGATCACGCCGTCGGCAGACAGGGTGTCGTGGAAGTTGAGCGTGCCGTAGGTCATCCACAGCAGAAAGGTGGCGACGGCGAGGCCGAAGTCGCCGACGCGGTTGACGAGAAACGCTTTCTTCGCGGCCTTCGCCGCCTCCGGCTTGCGAAACCAGAAGCCGATCAGGAGATAGCTGCAGGCCCACACCGCCTCCCAGAAGACGTAGACCAGCAGAAAATTG
>CAYZFV010000224.1:0-3862 GCA_964477765.1 uncultured Candidatus Kuenenia sp. | reverse complement strand
GCTTCGCTACACTCAACTCTTATGACCGGTCGCAACCCCCGCAAACGCCACAGACCCGGGAGGCGGGAGCAACCAGCTCACGAGTCGCTCATCGGTCGGGCGACGCTCGCGGAAGTGCCATTGGCCGGACTATCCTTCTTGCCGAGAGTGCGGCTCAGTAGCGAGGCACCTGCGGATCGACTTCAACGCTCCAGGCTTCGATGCCGCCCCGGAGGCTCGACACGTTCGCATAGCCGCGGTCGCGGAGCCAGTGCGTTACGCGAAGACTGCGAACCCCATGATGGCAGTGCACGATGATCTGTCGCGTTCGCCAGGCATCGATCTCGCTCACCCGCTGCGACAACTCGTGCATCGGGATCAGTAGAGCGCCCTGAATCCGGGCGGTGGCGTACTCCTCGGGCGTCCGGCAGTCCAGGAGGAGGCATTCGCCGGCGTGCGCTTCTTGGAGCATGCGGCAGGCCTCAACGGCCGAAATCTCGAGTGGAACAGTGGTCATCGGGTCTCCTTTCGTTACGGCACCATCCAGGCGAGCGGGCCGGCCTGCAGCCAGACGAGCAGGCCCATCAGGAGAGCGAGCGTCAGCGAGTGCGGGAACACCCGCCGGAGGATCGCTCCCTCCTGACGATGCACACCGGTCGCCGTCGCCGACACCACGATGCTCTGGGCGTCGATCATCTTTCCCATCACGCCGCCGGTACTGTTGGCCGTGCAGGTGAGCAGCGGATTGAGCCCCAGCTGCTCGGCCGTCACCCGCTGCAGGCTGCCAAACATCGCGTTGCTCGAGGTGTCGCTGCCGGTGAGCGCCACACCGAGCCAGCCCAAAAGCGGCGCGAAGAAGGGGTAGGCGACGCCGGTCTCGGTGAGCGCGAGGCCAAGCGTGACGTCGGTGCCCGAGTAGCGGGTCACAAACGCGAGTGCCAGCATGAGAGCGATCGTGGTGAGCGATTCGGTGAGCCGCCGCAGCGTCGCGAGCCAGATCGCCCCGGCCCGCCGCCACCGCACACCCAGCCAGGGAATCGAGACGACCGCCGCCGCGAGGATCGCCGTGCCGGCTGCGGAGAGCCAGTTGAAGCGATAGATCGCCCGTTCGATCTCCTGTGGCTCGCGGGTGGCCGGCGGCACCTTGGCGACACGGCCGTCGAGCCGTGGCACGCGGACCTCCGGCGGCGGCGCGAGTTCGTCGAGGGCGGCCTTCACCGGCGGCAGCCCCCAGAGAAACACGGCCAGCGACAGAAACGCCCACGGCATCCAGGCCCAGGCGATGCGACCGGCCGAGTCGTGCGGCTCATCGGCAGCCGGGGCGAGCGCGGCAGCGGGCTCCCCGTGGCGCCAGATCTCTCGTGGCCGCCACAGGCGTAAGAAAACCGCCATCGCCACGAGGCTGGCGATGCCGCCCACCACATCGACCAGCGCCGGCCCCACGAAGTTGGCAAGCACGAACTGCACGCTGGCAAACGACACGCCGCAGACAACCACCGCAGGCCACACGCCCACGAGCCCCCGCCAGCCCGCCCTCGCCACGACCATCCAGGCAGGAATGATGAGCGAGAAGAAGGGGAGTTGCCGGCCGGCCAGCGCCGAGATTGCCTGCACGTCGAGGCCGGTCACTTTCGCGAGCGTGAGGATCGGTGTGCCGAGGGCGCCGAAGGCGACCGGTGCCGTGTTGGCGATCAGCGCGATGCAGGCCGCTTCGAGCGCCGGGAAGCCGGCCCCGGCCAACAGCGCCGCCGAGATCGCAACAGGGGCGCCGAAGCCGGCGGCGCCCTCCAAGAAGGCACCGAATGAAAAGGCGATCAGTAACGCCTGCACGCGATGGTCGGCCGAGAGCCTCGTGACCGATCGCTTCATCACGTCGAGCCCGCCGGCCTCGACCGAAAGGGCATAGAGAAACATCGCGTTGAAGATGATCCAGCCGATGGGAAAGAGGCCGAAGGCCGCGCCGTGAAGGGCCGCCGCGGCGGCCGCATCGGCCGGCATGCCGACCACGCCCACGGCAATCACCAGCGCCGTGGCGAGGCCGGCGGCGGCGGCGCGGGTGGCCGACCAGCCGGCGAAGGCGAGGAGGCCAAGGAGCACGGCCAGCGGCAGCAAGGCTACGAGGGTCGAAAGCGGCTGCGACCCGAAGGGGTCGTACACATGAGTCCAGACCGTCGCTTCCATGACGCGAGGATAGCGGCGGGCGGGCACGAGCGGGAAGCGGTCGTCGCGATCGCGGCGAGGCAGGGTATGCTCAGTGACCGAAGGGTTCTGGTTCAACCTTTGGCTGCGCGCGAGGCATCATGCACGTGAGATCTGTCGGCTGGCTCATCGTTCTGCTGGGTGCCGTGGCGGCCGGGCCGCTCGTGGCAGCCGACCTCGTGGCGATCGAAGGCTGCATGCTGGTGCCGACCGACTGGGCGGATGGCGACAGCTTTCGGATCCGCACGCCCACCGGCGAGGAACACACGGTGCGGCTTTATGGCGTCGACTGTGTGGAGCAACATGTGAGCGGTGAGACCGATGCCCGTCGGCTGCGGAGCCAGCGGCGGTATTTCGGGATCACGCAGGTCCGGGCGACGGCCGCCGACTCGATCGCGTTTGCGAAGGAGCAGGCCGCGCTTGCCACCGCCGCCACACGGTCCTTTCTTGAACGCGGGCCGTTCACGATCCACACGAGCTTCGCCGACGGTCGTGGCGACGGTCGCTTCAAGCGGATCTATGCGTTCGTGTTCGATGCCGAGGGCCGCGATCTTGCGGCGCATCTTGTCTCGCAGGGGTTGGCCCGGGCGTTTGGTGTGAGCCGGAGCACGCTTGCCGGCGAGCCGGCCGACGACTATCGCGAGCAACTGCGGGATCTCGAACTGCAGGCGGCCACGCGGGGCCGCGGCCTCTGGGCGTTTACCGACTGGGATCAGTTGCCCGAGGAGCGGCGGCTCGAGCGAGACGAAGCCCGCGACCTGCAGCAGGCCGTCGACGGCGGCACGCTGCCACCGGGAACACGGATCGATCCCAACACGGCCTCCCGCGACGAGTTGATGCGGCTGCCGGGCGTGGGGGAGGCGTTGGCCAACCGGATCATCGAGGGCCGGCCGTATGCCAAGCCTGCCGACCTCGACCGGGTGCCGGGGATCGGCGCGGCCACGCTGCGAGAGCTTTCGCCCTTGCTCGACTTTCCGCGGGGACCGGGCAAGCGACAGGATCGTTGACGGTGTCGCGGCCCTCGCTGACAATAATGGTCGACCGCCAACGTACACCCCATGGAGGAGCGCCGTGCAATCCAGCCAGCAGGCCGTGCCGAATTTTGTGGAGCAGGAAGATCCTGAGGTGTGGGCGGCGATCGCCGCCGAGCAGACCCGCCAGGCCGAGGGCCTGGAGATGATCGCCAGCGAAAATTTCACGAGCCCGGCCGTGATGCAGGCGGTGGGCAGCGTGCTCACCAACAAGTACGCGGAGGGCTATCCGGGCCGCCGCTACTACGGCGGCTGCGAGTTCGTCGACAAGGTCGAGGACTTGGCCCGCGATCGCCTCAAGAGCCTCTTCGGCGCCGAGCACGTCAACGTGCAGCCCCATTCCGGCAGCCAGGCCAATGCCGCGGTCTATCTGGCGGCGATCAAGCCGGGCGATACCGTGCTCGCGTTCGACCTCGCGCATGGCGGCCATCTCACCCACGGGATGAAGCTCAACGCCTCGGGCATCCTCTACAACTTCGTCCACTACGGTGTCCGCCGCGACGACCACCTGCTCGACTTCGACCAGGTGGTCCGGCTCGCCCGTGAGCACAAGCCGAAGCTGATCATCGCCGGCGCGAGCGCCTATCCCCGCGAGATTCCCCACGGCACCTTCGCCGAGATCGCTCGCGAGGTCGGGGCGAAGCTGCTGGTCG
>CAYZFV010000223.1:0-4734 GCA_964477765.1 uncultured Candidatus Kuenenia sp. | reverse complement strand
AAGCACCGGGCGCAAGCCCGGTGGCCCGCAGCACCCACCAAGCACCGGGCGCAAGCCCGGTGGCCCGCAGCGTCGCCGGCTCGGACGTCATCCCGCGGACTTGCGCGCCTCGGCTTCCTCGAAAACGCTTGCGGCCTGCGGCTTCCTGGAAAAAAATCACCGGCCGCCCGGGGATTCCGCCTTGCGAACCAGATCGAGAAACTCGGCGCGGTAGCCCCCTTCATCCCGGCCGAGGGCAGCGGCCGCGATCCTCGCCACCAGCGGCAGTGTCGCCTGTCCCTTTTGGTCGCTGCCGCGGAGGATCATCCCGTAGCACGCCACCGCCGCCGCAAACCGCAGGTCGGCCGGCGCCTCGTCGAAGGCGGGCCCGCGATCGGCCAGGGGCACCTCGAGCCCGGTGCTTTCGCTCGCATCAGGCCGCTTCCAGCGAAGCTTCACCGTCAGCAGTTCACGACTCACCGCGGGATCGAGTTCCGGCTTCCGATCAGCGTCCGATGACGAATCGATCGTCTCCGACTCTGGCTCGGGCCGCGGCTGATACTTGAGCGGCTCGATCCCCGGGCCGCCGGCCACCGCCTCATCCACCAACGCGATTTCATACAGCGCGGTCACACTGTGCCCCGCGCCGATCTCGCCGGCATCCTTCGTGTCGTCGCGGAAGTCGCGTGCCGCCAACGCCCGGTTTTCGTAGCCGAGCAGCCGATACGACGCCACCTGAGCCGGGTTGAACTCCACCTGAATCTTCACGTCTTTGGCGATCGTCACGGTGCTCCCGGTCAGCTGCTCCACCAAAACCTTCCGCGCCTCGCGAACGCCATCGATATAGGCGTAGATCCCGTCGCCGTTGTCGGCCAGCGCCTCCATTTTTTCGTCCTGCAGGTTGCCCTCGCCGAAGCCGAGCACGGTGAGAAACACGCCCCCTTTCGCCTTGTCCTTGATGAGATCGGTGAGCGCCGTCGTGCTCGTCACGCCGACGTTGAGGTCACCGTCGGTCGCGAGAATGACGCGGTTGGCGCCCCCCTCCACGAAGTGCTCCCGGGCCTGCTCGTAGGCCAGCGAGATGCCCGCGCTGCCATGCGTCGACCCGCCGGCTGCGAGCGAGTCGATCGCCGCCCGGATCGTCTGCTTCTGATCGCCTGTCGTCGGCGGCAGCACGAGCCCGGCGTTGCCGGCGTAGGTGACGATCGACACACGATCATTCTCCGAGAGTTCCTCGACGAGCATCGACAGGGCCTGCTGCACCAGCGGCAGTTTGTTGGCCGCCTGCATCGAGCCCGACACGTCGACAAGAAACACGAGGTTGCCGGCCGGCCGGCTGCCGTGGTCGATCGTGCGGCCCTGGACGCCGATCCGCACGAGCCTGTGCCCGCGGTTCCACGGGCAGTCGGCCGCATCGACCGTCACCGAAAAGGGCACGTCGCCTTCGGGCTGGGGATAGTCGTAGCGAAAATAGTTCACGAGTTCTTCGATCCGCACGGCATCGCGGGGCGGCAGGCGGCCCGCATCGAGAAACCGCCGCACATTGGCATACGAGGCGGTATCGACGTCGATCGAAAACGTGGAGAGCGGCTGGTCCTTCGGCGACACCGGCCGGTTTTCCCGGATCTCGGCATACCCTTCGCCCGACACCGGGCGGCGGGGCTCGATGAACCGGTCGGCAACTTCCGGCAGCGCCTTTCTGCGCGACTCGCCGGCCACGCTCTCGTCAGTGGCCTCCCGCATCCGCAGTCGAGAAGAGTCAGCGGCGATTCCCGGTGCGGCGGCGGCCGGTGCGGCAAACCGCTTCACGGCCAACCCATCCATCATGGGTGCTGCCCCTGCAGCCTCCCGGCCGTTCGCTGCACGACTCGCCGGCGGCGACTGGGCGATCTGCAGCTCGCGAGCTGCATTTTCTCCCTTGGTTTGCTTGGGCTTCTCCTCCATCCGCTGCTCGGCCTGGCGGTTCGCGACACTCTCGGCGATTGTGTCGACGGCTGCCGTCGCGACGGACGGCGGTACTTGCGGCGAAACTGCCGCACTCCCCGCGTCGGCGACGAGCCGCTCGCCGGAGGCCGGCTTCAAGGGGTTCATCACGGGACGAATCCCCGGCAGCAACACGGCCACGAGGAGCGACGCCGCCAGTGCCCCGGCCATGAGCAGCCAGCCGCGGCGATGCCACGCCGCTCGCGAGGGCTCGGCCCGGGTGACGGCAGCCAACACGTTTCGGCGGAGGTCCGCCGACCGCACCAGGCTGTCGTCATCGATGCGACTCCTCAGCACCGCCGCCATCGCCCGCACGTCGGCCACCTGTCGGCGGGCCGCGGCTGCTGTCGGCTCGGCCAGCAGTCGCTCGGCCTCGGCGCTCTCCACGGGGCCGAGTTCACCGAGCGCATAGGCTGTGATCAGGGCCTCCTGCCGCTCCGTCTCAGAGACCTCGAGCAGTGCGTCGTGCTGAAGATCGGCCGGCGTGTCGATGTCACGGTTTTCGTCGGTGTTCATGATCGTCCCTCGCTGGTGTGATCGGTGGAGCCGGCTTCGTCGTTGAGCAGCCGCTGCACGAGTGGGTGCTGCCGCAGCGCGGTGAGGCCGCGATGCACGAGCACCCGGATATGCCCCTCGGTGCGTCCCGTAATGCCGGCGATCTCCTTGTGTGTGAAACCCTCGCACCACAGGTCGATCGCCTCGCGTTGCGGGTCGGGAAGATCCTTGACGAGTGTGCGAATCTGACCGGCCAGATCGCGAGCCTCCGCGGCCTCCGCCGGATCGATGGCGGCGGTTCCCTGATGGAGATGCGTTGCGGCGGCCTCCGCGGCATCGCCGAGCGGCCGCTGGCGATCGGCCTGCCGGAGATGGTCGAGGGCCTTGTTGCGGCAGACACGAAACAGCCAGGGAGCGACCCGGCCGTCGAGCGTCACCTGCGACTGTTCGCAGAGCTTGAGAAACGCATGCTGTACGGCGTCGGCGGCGAGATCAAAGTCGCCCACGAGACGCCGGGCATACCGTTGCAACGGCAGTTCGTACAGGTCGACGGCCTCCAAAACCCAGCCGTGGGATTCGTTGCTGGCGGCCATCTTCCGCTCCTGGCGTCACGTGGTCATTCGGGCTTCATACCCGAAATCCGCATCAACCGTCCGCCAGAACAACGGCGGCGTGCCCGGTGCGTTACAGGCTTCCTGCTGCAAGCCACCGGGCTCGCGCCCGGTGCTCCCTGTCGCCTCCCCCCCAAACGCCGCCCGGCGCAAGCCGGCGGGATCGCGGAACCAGCCAACGCCCCTGCAAGCCACCAGGCTCGCGCCCGGTGCTCCCTGCGGACGCGTCGCCCCACAAAAAAACCGGCCGGGAGACGTGCTCCCGGCCGGTTCGTGAAGTTCATCGACCGCCCGCCTGGAGGCCGGGCGTGAAACTAGAACCCGTGGTAGACCACCTGGATGTCGCCACTCTTCTGGAAGCGGACGACCACCGAGCAGCCGCACGCGTAGTCATACCGCACCTGTCCGCAGCCGAAGAGCGTGCACCGCGAGCTTTCACAGGGGCAGCCCTGGCAGCAGGCCGGCAGGCAGACCGGCACGTTGACCGAGCAACAGGTTTCCGGGCTCGTGACGCAGAGCACGGTCTCGTAGGTCGGCTCTTCGCAGCAGCCCTGGGCACACTTGTGCTTGCAGGCATGCTTGTGGCGATACTTGATGCAGGGATTGGTGGGGCAGCACGGGGCGGCACCACACGACGGCTCGCAACCGCAGGTGGGCTCGGCGGCGCAGCAGGTCGGCTCGAACTGCGTGCAGCCGACTTCCTCGGCACAGCAGGTCGGCTCGGCGGCACAGCCGGGCTCACAGTGACGACGATGACCAAAACCGGCATCGGCCGATGAGCCGATGGCGAACGACAGGACGGCGGCGATGCCGCACAGGAAAAGCGAACGACTCATGATGTGAGCCTCCTTGGCAGTGACTGGGGACCGGCGGTTCCGTGCCCGACGGTGGATTCGGGATGCAAGCCGCGACTCCTTGCAACCATGGCATACGGAGCGGGGATGTCAAAAAAACCCGGATTTTTCGGCTCTTCCGCCCAACTCGCTGAACGGAACTCCAGTCACCACAACCGGTTACGCCCCCAGCATCTGCCGGAATCGCCCGAAAAGATAGGCCGAATCGTGCGGCCCGGCGGCCGCTTCGGGGTGGTATTGCACGCTCGCGGCGTTCGCCGTCTTGTGACGGAGACCCTCGATCGTGCCATCGTTGAGGTTGCGATGCGTGACCTCGAGCTCCGGCGGCAGTGAGGCCTCATCGACGGCGAAGCCATGGTTTTGTGACGTGATCTCCACCGTGCCGGTGGCGAGATCCATCACCGGCTGATTCGCTCCCCGATGGCCAAATGTAAGCTTGAACGTCTTCGCGCCACAGGCCAACGCCAGTAGCTGGTGCCCCAGACAGATGCCAAACATCGGCACCTTGCCGACCAACTCGCGAACGGTGTCGACACAGTAGCCGAGGGCTTCAGGATCGCCCGGGCCATTGGAAAGAAACACGCCGTCGGGCTGGTGAGCAAGCACCTCGGCGGCCGTTGTTTTCCCGGGGAGCACGGTCAGGCGGCAGCCCGTGCTGGCCAGATGCCGGGCGATGTTCCACTTCATCCCGTAGTCGAGGGCCACCACATGCTTGCCGGCGGCGAAGGCGGGCGGCGTGGGAAACACGCCCCCTTCCGTGGGCTGCGACAGCGGCTCGGCCCATTCATCCAGCGGCTCGGTCCATTCGCGCT
>CAYZFV010000222.1:0-7669 GCA_964477765.1 uncultured Candidatus Kuenenia sp. | reverse complement strand
CCGGCATCCGCAGGAACAGAGATGATACTCGAAAAAAAGCGACACGGAAGCCGGGGCTGAAAACCTCCGGCTCCCGTGATGAATTGCACAGGTGGAAGGACTAGTCCCGGCCGCCGCCGCCGTAGCCGCCACGGCCGCCACCACCGCCGTAGCCACCGCGACCACCACCACCACCACCACCGTAACCACCGCGACCGCCGCCGCCACCGCCACCTGGACGCGGCGTGCGTTCACGAGCCTCGTTAACCGTCAGCGGACGGCCGTTGATCTCGTGGCCGTTGAGCGCGGAGATGGCCGCCTGCAGGCCTTCGTCCGTTTCCATCTCCACGAAACCGAAACCACGGGAACGTCCGGTCTCACGATCGGAGATCACTTCGGCACTTCGCACGGCGCCGTGCGGAGAGAACATTGCCTCGAGATCAGCGGACGTGGTGGACCAAGGCAGGTTCCCCACGTAAATCTTCCGGGACATAAACAGAAACCTCAGTTCTCGGGAGCTGAAACAAAACCAATCGACTCATCGACCATCGCCGGACGCACGAACCGCAACTCCCGATCGAACCGGAGGGTGCAGACGAATAGTCAGTCGGACACCTCGAAAGACTACCAGTTTCCAGAAAACCCCACAACGGTGGCAGCCGCGGGAAAGTGGGGGCAAGCCACGGCCCCGTCCAACCGCCCAAAGCCCGCGTGAAACCCGTGGCCACCACGCGATTTACGTCCGGAAAAGCTCGTCGGGCACAGGGAATCGGGCCGTGCGGCCGACGTCGTCGAGCCGCCGTGGCTGGCCCGATTCGGGCCAGGGGGTCACGCCTTCCACCTCCGGCATCAGCTCCACTACCTGCTCGATCAGCATCGTCACGAGCCTGTCGGTAGGGGTGCCCCGGGTGCGTTCGCGGATCGCCGCGGCCGTCTTCATGAGCCGCACCATGCGGGAGCGTTCCAGCACCGGGCCGGCCAGCTGCCCCTCCGCCTCGACGAGAAGCTCGGCGACCGGCACCTCCAAAATCTGCTGCCAGCGGAGCAGTTGGGAGAGCGTGAGGTCACTCTCAGGCCGCTCCTGGCGGCGGACCTCCGTGAGCGAAAGGCCCAGCCGCCGAGCGACGTTGCGGAGCGACACCTGCTGCAGCCGGCGAACCGCGGCGATGCGATGCAGCAATCGGCGGCGGGGCTGCTGTCGGGCCGCGATGCCTCGGCTGCCCGGCACCGGCTGCCGCGGGGGGTCATCACACTCGAAATCGCAATCGGGCGAATAGTCGACGGTGGCCATGGCACGGGTTCCCGCAGCAAACGACGGACGCAAAAACGCTGTGTGGGTCACTACGCAGCCCGCGTGCCAAACGCCGACCAATCACCAATGTTTCGGTTCTGCCGGTCGTGGCGTTGATTTTCCCGCTCTCGTACGCGGCCCAGTGCCCCGAGGGCGCGGCATTCTGCGTCGCCCTGTTTCAATCGGCCCGGCTTTGGCATACCGCATGAGGCCCACCCGCGTGGCGAGGTTGCAGCATGCTATCTTCAGACGATGGCCACGGCGCAGGAGACATTCGCGATGGTTGGAAAAGAGTCGCTTTGGGCGGCGGCCTCGCTGTGTCACAGAGCGCTGACGGCCGCGGGCATTCCCCATGCCCTCGTCGGGGGCGTCGCGGTATGCCTCCACGGGTATCAGCGGACGACGGTCGACGTCGATCTTCTTGTGGCCTCCGGCTTGACCGGGCAGACTCGCGGGTGCCTGGAGGCGGCGGGCTTTGCCTGGGATGCCGGACTGCGGGAATTCCGTGATCCATCCGGCGTGCCCCTGCAACTGCTCGTGTCGGGAGAGCGAGCCGGCAAAGGAAGTGAGGTGGTGCTTCCCGACCCTGGTGATCCCGATGCGTGTGACATCATCGAGGGCCTGCCTGTCGCCACACTGGCGCGGCTGATCGAGATGAAGGTGGCGTGCGGCGAAGGAGATCTTCGCCGCACCCACAAAGATTTCGCCGATGTCGTGGAGTTGATCGCCGGCCACGACCTCGGGCCAGAGTTCGCGGCCCGGCTTCACAAAGCGGTACGAAAGACATTTCGCCGGCTGGTCAAAAACGCTCGCGGCCAAGCCTGACGGTGTCCCAAGACCCAAGCATCCTTTCGCCCCCACAAGCGTCGAATGGGCAGCACAGGATTCGAACCTGTGACCTCCACGGTGTGAACGTGGCGCTCTAACCAACTGAGCTAGCTGCCCGATGACTCCCGGAATTTACCGCGCCCCCGCGACCTCGTCACGCATCGGCAGAAATCCGGCCACACCACGCGGATTCTTCCGCCACCACGCTCAGCCCTCACCACCGGAATTCGTGGGCGGATCGAACCGGGGAGTGACCACGTGCGAGGCTTCCACACGGTCGATCGCATCTCCACCCGCGAGCCGTCGCTTCGCCGGCCGCGACTCGCCGGCCCGGCCGTCGATATGGGCGGCCACGTCAAGTTCCTGAGAGAGCGTCGTCCATTGGCGGCGAAACTCGGCGATGCTCGCCCCCACCGACCGGCCGACCTCGGGCAGCCGCTTGCCGTAGAGCATCACGGCAATCGCACCGATGACACACAGTTCGACGGGGCCCAAGCCAAACATCATCTCACCTGATGATTCACGCGGTCAGCCGTTGCCGGCCGCATGGTCGGCATGGTCGGCCGAGCGGGACGACGAGGCATGCGTATCGTCTTCGATGCCCTGCACGCCACGCTTGAACTCCACGATGCCCTGGCCGAGCGACCGCATCACCTTGGGCAGCCGAGAACCAAACAGGAGCAGAACCACTCCGCCCACCACCAGCAATTCCACGGTGCCGAGGCCCATGAATGCGATCAGGGGTTCAAAAGCATGATGCACGGGGAGCGTCTCCTGCGAAACCGTTCGAACTTCCTCGACACCCCTTAAGTCTACATTCGCTCAGTGAGGGGTCAAGCTGACGCGACCAGTCTGACGCCTCAGTTCAGCGGTTTTCGGCCACCTGCAGCGGTTCTTCGTGGAGCGGGGAATAGCGGTAATAGACCTCCAGCGTGAGCGCCGCCATGGCCGTGGCATACACGCGGCCACCGTGGCCGCCCCACACCGGATCGGGATCCCAACTGCCCTGCAGCGGGCCGGCGTCTTCGCGCTGGAGAGACACGACCGCCGTCTGCATGCGACGATTCCAGGCCTCCCACTGCGGCCCGCCCACGTGAAACGAGGCCAGCGTCGCGTAGTACCAGGCATAGGCGTTGGGCCGCGATGCTGCGGGAGGCGAGCCGGCGATCACGGCCATCGCCTCATGCACGCTCGGATCCTCCGGCGTCGCCCCGAGCACCATCCGACAGAACAGCGCTTCGGCCGTCATCGGCATCGTGGGCCGCTCACCGGTTCGATACGCCGCCAACCCTCCGGCCCGCCCGGAGGAGACACTCTGGAGAAACGTGCGGGCCCGCTGCCGGCCGCGGTCGATGCCGCTGCCCGGGCCAGCCTCGAGCCCTGCCTGGGCGGCGGCCGCCAGCAGCATCACCTGCCAGCCGAGTTGGCTGGTGTCTCCCTTGTCGCCGGCGGCATATCGCCAGCCGCCGGTCGTGGGATGCTGCATCGCCAGCGAGTAGCCGACCGCCCGCTCCAGTGGACCGCGAAGCGATGCGTCCCCCGTCATCGCCGCCGACTCCGCCAGCGCGATCCCGGCCATTCCGTGACAATAGAGCGCGGCGAAAAATTCGGCGTCGCCAGCCAGCGACCCATCGGGCCACTGTCGATCGACCAAGAACCGGATCCCTTCGGCGACGCAGTCGGCATGCGGCCCGGATTCATGCGTGCTGCCGGCGCCGAGGAAGGCCAGCAAGGCCAGGCCGGTCACGCCATGATCGCTCTTCGCGCCCGTCGCCTGATTGCGCCGGGCTCCCACCTGGCCGCGGCCGCCGCCATGCCGCTCCGTTTCCCAACGGCCATCCTCCGCCTGGTTTGAGGCCAGCCACTGAAGCGCCCGCCGCACAGCCCGCTCGGTTGCTTCCGAGCCGCCGCGGGCCAAGGCGGCGGCAGCCCGCCGCACCGGCAGACGATCGGCGTAGGCGGCGGGCACCGGATGCTCGGCCGCGTCATCGGTGGCCGGCGTCTTGTCGCCCTGGCCGTCGGCCGCATCGGCCGCCACGTCGAGCAGCGGCACGACATCCTCAGGAACGCCGTCCGCAGGAGCGAGATCGGCAGGGCTCGGTTGAGCGATGGGGGCGGCAGCAGGGCTGGCCGCCGCCACCGGCTCCGGTGTCTTCGCCGCAGCCACTGCGGGCGCGACCTGATCGGCCGCCGCTTCGGGCTCACTCGCCACCACCATCACCAGCGTCATGCGGCCCTCGTCGTCGTGGCCCCACGAGGCAGGCATGAACCCGGCCGACAGACCGCAGGCCATCGCGAGCAGCAGGTGGAGCCCGACCGACAGCACGACACACTTGGCGAGTGTGTGCGACTGCAGCCAACGGGTTCGCACGATCACCGCCAGCCCGGCCGCAAGGACCACCGCCACGCCCCCGATGATCCAGCCGATTGAGTGCATCACGTCCTCCGGTCACGCCGACCGTTTATCGGGCACTCCGGTCGCGGACCGAAATCGCCACCTGCCGCACGCCGGCCCCACGACAGGCTTCGTAGATCTCCGTCATCCGCCCGTGCGACACGTCCCGCTCCCCACGAATCATGACGACGAGGTCGGGCACGGCTTCCCGACGGGAGGCGAGCCGCGTGCCGAGGTCGGCGATGCTCACAGGCTCGGCGCCGAGCCGCAGGGTGCCGGCCGCCTCCACCTCCACCACCTCCGGCTCGCGGGCCGCCACGGCCGCTGCATGGTCGGCCGACGGCAAATCGAGGTCGAAGGCCCGCTCGTCGGCGGAAAACTTCGTGGCACACATGAAGAAGATCGTGAGCACGAGGATCACGTCGATCATCGGCGCCAGGTTGGGCGCGGGCTCTTCATCGTCGGTGAGTCGGACCAGCGGCATGCGGAGCCCTCCGGAGTCATGCCGCCGCGCGGCGACGATTCTCGCCCACGGTCTCCAGGGCGATCTCGTCGATCACCTGTTGGCAGGTTTCGTCGAGCCGCAGGGCGAGCCGGTCGACGCGACTGGTGAAAAAGGAATGCAGGACCATCGCCGGGATGGCGACCAGCAGCCCCATCGCCGTGGTGATCAGCGCTTCGCCAAACCCGCCGGCCAGCATGTCGGGCCGCCCCATCGCGCCCGCGGCCGCGACATCATTGAAGGATCGGATCAGGCCGAACACCGTGCCGAGCAGCCCCAGGAGCGGCGCGATTGTGGCCACGCCGTTGAACACGCGGCGATACCGCCGCAGATGCATGATCTCCCGCTCGCAGGCGTCGATGGCCGCCTGTTCGATCTCGACCGCCGGCCGCCCCCACCGCCGCACCGCCGCCGCAAACACCCGGGCCACGGGGCTGCCGCTGGAGTCGCAGGCGGCGAGCGCCTGCTGGCGGGAGAACTCACCGGCCTGTAGCTGTTCGACGAACCGATCGACGAACATCCGCGGCACGACGCGGCCGGTCCGCAGGCTCGCCGCCCGCTCGATGCCAAACACGACCAACGCGAACGAGCAGCCGATGAGGGGTACCATCAGGAGCCCACCGCTGATGAGCGTGGAGAGGAGGCTGCCGGAGGCGATGGCGGGGGGCTCACCGGAAAGATCCGTGGAGGGCAGCGGGGTCACTGTCGGCGCCGCTGCGGGAGCGGCGGCCAGCCGCACCTCGTCGCGGACGGGTGCGTCGTCGGGCGTCGCAGTGGCCCCCGCCCAGGCGCGGGTGCGTTGGGCGTACACCGGGGTCGCGGCGCAGAGAATCATCCCCAGCACGACCGCTGCGGCAAACCGCTTCTGAGCAACCGCCATCCGTTGCGGCATCGAGCGAAGACCGCTTTGTATGCGAGGTCCATCGGCGACGCGGCCCCACTCCTTCGGGAACCGCTCCAGCCTCCGACGCAAGTCCGTCCGCAAAAGGATCGAGTCGCTCGGCCGGTCACGGCGAGTTTTCCTGCCGCGGCACCCACCACCCCTACAACCGGCACATGACGCCGCAAGGTTGCGGGAAAACCCAAAGCCCAACTTCGCGGCCGGCCACCAGGCTTCCGCCCGGTGCTTCTTGTGGACAGTCGAGGCGATTTCCCACACCGTCGCATGGCGCGAGCGCGGGATGACGCGTCAGTCGGCTCCGCCGCAGGCCACCAGGCTTCCGCCCGGTGCTTCTTGTGGACAGTCGAGGCGATTTCCCACGCAGCCTGCGGGGGCCATGGATGCCCCCGCGGGCGTGAAGCTAGAACTGGGCGTCACAGCCCGTGTCGACGTCGCCCACCATGTGCAGGTGGTCATGGTCGATGTAGACAACTTCCTGGCAGTCTTCGTCGACGATGGTGTAGGGCACCGGCCAGCCGATCCGCTTCACTTCCTGGAAGTAGACCGTGCACTTGTAGTGGGCATGGTGCAACTGGGCCGGCCCGACGAGCGGATAGTGGCGCGGCGGATCGATGTAGTCTGAGATCTTGCACTTCGTGATCCGCACATGGTTCCGCTGGATCTCGTAGAGGAAGGGCCAGTTGCCCTGCACGGGCCGGGCCTTTTCCAGCGCCCGCATCACCTCGTCATCGCTCGGCTCATCGAGGGCCTCGCAGGGGCCACCCGGCGGGATCGGGCCGAGCACCGGCGCCCGCTCATAGCGTTCATAGTTCCAGAAGTGATCCTCGCGGCTCTTCTGCATGCCGACGGGCACCGGGATCGGAATGGCCAGTGGGCCGAGGTTCGGCCCCTGGGCGGTGAGCCAGAAGCAGCCGGTCTGCGACAGGGCGGTCGCGGCCGTGAACAGGGCCAACATGATCACTCGTGTGCCAACCTTCATGGCGAACTCCTCGACGACGCGGGGTGCGGTGGCCCGAGAGGCCGACCGTGACGGTGATATCGGTTATCCGGCCGGGCCGACTTGCGGATTTTTCCGGCTGCGAAATCTGCACGGCCGGGGCAGGGGAGTCGGGACGGCCGCCGTGGCACGAAAAAACCCACTCCCCGTGGCGGCGAGGGAGTGGGCATGATCCGCTTGGCCGGGCCGGAGCCTACCAGGAGTGGCCGGCGGCAACTTACCGGTGGTGGCTATGAACGTGCCGCTCGTCGAAGTCGAGGAACCACCAGCCGTCGTCCCATTCCAGCGACACCCGCCGCCAGCCCAGCGGCACCTGCGGGTAGGGATAGAAGGGACCGATGTAAGGCCAGGCCGTCGGGGAATACTGGGTGGGATACTGGAGGGCCGCATAGTTGGGGTTGGCGGCGTAACTCGGCCAGGCGTAGTTGGGCATGTTGGGCCCGCCGCCCCGCACCGGCACCGCCGGCATCCCGACACCCGATCCGCCCATTGGCATCGGCTGCCCCATGCCGGGGCCGCCACCCATCGCCCCCATCGGCATACCCCCCTGAGGCATCCCCATGCCTCCTTCGCTCATCTGCATCGAGCCGGGCACCATCTGACCATCCACGAGGCCATCCACGCCGTAATCGGCATATTCCTGCGGCCCGGGCAAGACCATCGGCTCGCCATAACCAGCTGGCCTCACACCACCACGCGGCGGCCGGGCAGCCATCCGCATCGGCAGGGGTCGGCCTACCGGAGTGCCGGCCGACCGCGGCAGCGGCTGTCGGCCG
>CAYZFV010000221.1:0-3532 GCA_964477765.1 uncultured Candidatus Kuenenia sp. | reverse complement strand
CGCCAGCGACCTCGTGCCGGCGGCGGAACTGGTGCCGGGCGGGGGCAGTGCCGGCGAGGATGCCCGGGCCTGGGCCTGGCGGGAGCAGACCACCGTGTGGTGCCATGCCGCCGGTGCCACCGAGTACGAGACGCGGTTTGATATCGAGAATCATGGCCGGGCCAACGTGGCCTTCACCCTGCCCCCGGGACTGCAGCTCCAGGGCGCGGTGGTCGATGGACAACTCGCGCGGAGCGTGGCGCGGGGAACCGGGGGCGGTGATGTGGCGATCGAATTGCCGCCCGGTCGCCGATCGCTGCAGTTGACCCTGCGGGCGATGGTGCGGAGGCCGGCCGAGCAGGGCTGGTGGCCGGTGGAGATTCAAGGTGGCTCCCTCGATGTTCCCGTGCTCCAGCGGGATGTGCGGGTGCTGCTCGCACCCGATGTGCAAATCGCCTGGCGGTCGCCGACCCATCGGATGATCGCCGATGCCACCGCTCTGTCCGGCTCGTGGCTGGAGCGATTGCTCGGCGCGTCGTGGCGGTGGTCGCCCCGGCCGGCGACCGCCGCCGACGCCCTGCCGCGGCCTGGAGCGCCGGACATGTCGGCCGACGCCGTGGCCGCCGGCTTTCGGGAATATCGTCTTGTGCCGGTGGTCGGCCGTCGCGATGGCGGCAGCCTCGTCGTGGTCGACGCGCGGTGTGTGTGGTCGGCTTCGATCCTGGCGGCGGCGCTGGCCCTGGCGGTGGCCTTGGCCGCGCCTGTGACCGCCGCCTGGGTTCTCGGCCTGGCCGTGGTGACGGCCGTGGGCAGTCTGTGGCTGGCAACGCCTTTCGACGGAGTGTGCCGGGCGGCCTGGTGGGCCCTACTGGGCGGAGCGGCGTTGCGGGCGGCGGGGGTGCGGAGCTGGTGGCCGGCCCACCGGCATGTCGCCGCGGCCGCCGGTCTGATTGCGATCCTGCTCGTGCCGGCAGCGACCGCGGCGAGTGAACCGGCCGACGACCTGCTGCGCGTCTTTCTCACGCCCGGCGATCCTTCCGGCACCGACGACGCGATGGCGCTCGTGCCGGAGCCGCTCTTTCTGCGGCTGGTCCGCGACGACTCGCGGCCGGTGGAGGCGCGGGTGGTGGCCTGCGCACTCACCGACCCCGGGGCCGGCGGCGGAGGTGATCCCGCGGTCTGGCGGATGGTGGTCGATGTCGATGCCGCTGCCGGCACGCAACTCGTCGTCGATCAGCGGGAGGCCGGAGGCCGTGTGCGAGACGCGCTGGTCGACGGGCGACGGGTGTCGGCGGGGGAGAATGACGCGGTCGCCCGGATTCCGCTCGGCGATGCCGGTCGCCACCGGGTGGAATGTGGTATCGAGCCGGGGCGCGTCCGGCGGGGGCAGGTGGAATTGATGACGCTCGCCGTGCCCGTGGCGCCCCGCGCAATGCTGCAGCTCTCGGATCCGCTGTCGGTGGTGGCCGACTGTGAGCAGAGCGTGGCTGGCGGCCCCTTCCTGCCCGCCCCCACGGTCGCCGGTGAAGCGCGGGCCGTGGGCCGGTTTGACATCGCGCGGGCCGGCATGGTGCGGGTGGTGCGACCGGTCGACCCCCGCCTGCAGCTCGCCGGCGGCGTGCGGTCGGCGGAGAGTCGCAACGACCTTGTCTGGGGCATCGATGCATGTGGTCTCACCGCCACGTTTTCCTTCAACCGGCCCAACGAGATCGTGCGGTCGTTCATCGTGCGGGTCGATCCTGGTACGGCGTGCCTGCCCGAAGATGTGAGCTGGCAGCTGGAGTCGGGGCAGGAGGCGGCGTTGCGGGTCGTGCCTCTTGGTGGCACCCGGTATCTCGTGGAGCGGACGGCGCCGCGGGCGGGAGCGTTTTCCGCGCGACTGATGTTTCGGCTGCCCCTCGTCGATCCGGTCGGCGTCTTTGGGATCCCGGCTGCGTGGATGGAAGACGTGGCGGTCGATTCCCGCCTCACGCAGCTTGTGCCCGCCGGTGACCTGACCGTCGACGTGCGTCTGCCCGACAACGCGACAGCCGCGCAGCGCGACGCCGAATCCTCGTTGCAGACGATCGCCTGGCGGACGGAAGCGGTCGGCTCGCTCGACCCCGGCGGCTTCGAGCCACCCGTCGCGGCATCGCCTGCCGGCGGTACGATCACCGTCCGCCGACGGCAGGCCGAGATCCGGGCCACCCAGCGACTGGCCCTCGAGTTTGGCACCGAGCAGATCGGCATGGAGCTGCAGGCGCGGATCGATGCCACCGACACACCGTTGGCCGAGACCACGATCGATGTGCCGGTCGATGCCGTCATCGATCGGGTCGATCTCTTTGCCGAGCGGTTTGGCAGCCGTGAGCCGGGCACGGCCCGCCCGCTCGATATCTGCTGGTCGCGGGTGAGCGCGACTCAAATGCGGGTCGTGGTGCAGCAGCCGCGGACGGGCCGTTTTCGGCTTGAGGCCGAGGCCCGTGTCGAAGGTCGCGCCTCCAATCGGGGCACGGTGGCCGTGATGCGGGCCGACCTCGCCGGCACGCTTCCCCTGGCGGTCGCGTGGACAAGCCGCGATGGCCGCGGCGTGGCGGCCGTGCCGATCTTCAGTGAAGCGATCGGCGAAGAGAGTGGTGGGATCGTGGTGGGCGATCGGGTGCTCAGCGGCACCACCGATCTGCTCGGCGGGGAAGTGGCCATGTATTACGAGCGGGGCGACGTGATCGCCCCACCGCGGCCCACCGCCGACAGCGAACCGGCCGCCGAGACACGAGATGCCGACGTCATCGCTCCCGCGCCGCGACGCCGCGAGCGGGTCGAACTCGCCGACGTATCGCTGGTGCTCGATCAACGCGGCCGCTGCTGGGGGAGCGTGCGGTTCGATGTCGTCACCGCCAAGCCACTCCTGCGGCTGTCGCTCCCCGCGGGGATGCGGCTGTTTGAGACGCTCGTCGACGGTCGCCCTGCCAATGCCGTGCCCCGGGATGACGGCACGTGGGAGATTTCCCTGCTGGCCACGCGGTGGCCGCGGTCGGTGCTGGCCGTGTTTGCCGGCGACATGGGCGGGCAGGCGGGTGACGGGAAGCCGTTTGAGATCGGGGCGCCGACGCTCGATGGCCTGCCCTGCATGCGGACGATCTGGGCGGTACGAACCCCGGGAGGCGAGGTGCTGCGGGTGGCCGATCCGGCCCGGGTCGTGACCGAGGAGAGCTATCGGGAGGAGCGGCAAGCCGCCTTCGGTCGGCTGGCCCCCGACTTCGCGCAGGCGCTCGAGGCCGCCGGCGGGCCCGACCGCCGCCGGCTGGAGGAGTTTCTGGTCCTGCGCCGGCGGGGCGAACTGCTCACGGCCGAGAAGCCGTGGGTGCCGGGGCCCGATCCAGACATGGTTGACGGTGGTCTGCTGTATGCCGTGCTCGATGCGCCGCGGCAAGGGATGACGAACGGCACGGCTCGGCCGGGACTGGCGTTGCGGGTGGGCCGCCGCGGCGACCCCACCGTCGGCAACCGCGTGGTGGCGACGCTCCTGCTGGTGGCCGGCGCGGCCTTGGCGTGGAACGCCATTCGGTATTGG
>CAYZFV010000220.1:0-5038 GCA_964477765.1 uncultured Candidatus Kuenenia sp. | reverse complement strand
TGAGCATCACGCCCGCCAGCACCGCCGACGATTCCCGCTGCAGATCGGCCACGTCGCCCGCCGCAACGCCGCTCTCGGCCACCGCCGCCACAGGCCAGGAAAGAATGCCGTCGAGCGTGGCCTGCTGCACGACCATCCGCCGATAGCAGCCGGCATTGTCGATGCGACCAGGATCCCAGAGCCCGAAGAGATAGTTGGGCCGACTCGCCGCCGGATGCAAAAAGTCGAACGCCCGCGGATCGATCGCCAGTTCCTCGAGCATCTCGAGATCGAAGTCGGCCTGCCGCAAAAGATCCGAGGGAGCAACGGCGAGAATGTCGATCGCTCCCTGCACGAGATCGCGATATCGGCCATGGGCCGGGCCGACGCCGGCCACGAAGATCGGCAGCGGCCGCACCCGCTCGTGCGGATAGGGCTCCGAAAGCCGGCCGTTCTCGAGCACCGCCACCGGCCGCCAGCCGACATAGTCGTTGAGCCGGCCGATCGACCGCGCAATGATGGGCTCCGGAGCTTCGTCGTCGCCGGAAGCCATCTCGGCGAGCACGGCCTGCGCCGCAGCCATCAGCAAAAAGGGCCGCTCGATGGCCCCCGTCGGCTGGTGCTCGAGCAGGTCGGCATGAAACTCCCGATAGGCCGTCGGGAGCTGATCAAACACGAGGTCGATGGCCGCCCGGGCTTGCGCCGCCTGCCGGAAGGCGGGCTCAGCTGCTTCCAGATCGCCCAGCCGGCGCCGCAGCAGGCCGGCCACCGTGGCCGCCGCCTCCGGCTGCTCGGCGACGGCGGCGCCCTCGTCTCCGGGGAGCGTTTCCACCGCCGCAAAGAGGTCGTTGAGCGCCCGCCAGGCCGCCGGGTCGAAGGAGCCCGAAGAGAAATTGAGGTACCCCAGGACCAGTGAGGCCGGATCGGTCGATCGTGATGCCGTCATGACCCCTACGATCCTACCCCACACCCCGCGATGTTGCGTGTGCCCCCCCGTGAACTACGCTTGCCAGAGCGTTTTCATTCTCCTTTCCTCAGCGGCGGCTGCCATGCGTTTCATCCTCCCAGCACTCGTTGCCTTTGTGACCGCCAGCCTCTTCACCGCAGCCTGCCCAGCCGGCGAGCGGGTCTGCGGCACGGTGGCCGATGCCTTCGTCGCGGAAGAACTGGGCCTCCGCCGCGAGTGGATCGTGCAGGTGCCATTCAACACCTCGGCCACGCAGCTGGAGCAGGTGACCGTGGCGGATGGGATTGTGATCGCCGCTGCCGGCGACGGCAGCTTGCATGGCATCGCCGCGCCGATCGCTCCCGTGGCCGACGCGGAAGCGTCACTCGGCCAGCCGGCTCCGGGCACCCTGCTCTGGTCATCCTTTCCCGGTCGCGGCGACGGCAGCCAGCGGCCACCTGCCGTGGGGAGCGGCATCGTGGTGATCGGTGGCGACTTCGAGGCGGTTGCCATCGACCTTCTTTCCGGCCGCACGCTGTGGCGGCAGCCCTTGCCGAGCCCGGCCGTCGCGGCGGCGGCGATCTCCGGCGACTGGGTCTATGTGCCGCTCGAAGGCGGTCGCCTCATGCGGCTGGCCGTGAATCCCTACCAAGAGCCTGCCGTTCAGACTGTCGTCGAGAAGAAGCCCGTCAAAAAGGATGCCGAAAGTACGACCACGGACACGGATGCCGGGTCCACCGTTTCAAGGACCGGCGGCGAGAAGGTGCCCCCGCTGATGCTGAGCACGCATGGCAGTCTGGTGCTGCCACCGCTGGCGCTGAAAGAGGGCGTGCTCTGGTGCACCACCAACGGTCTCCTCACGTGGCTCAACCCGGCGCAGCCGGAATGGCAGCGGGAAGAGTTTTCGCTCGGCCGACCGCCGGCGGGCCGGCCCCTCATCGTGGCAACCGACAGCGGTACCGCGATCTACCTCGCCTCCAACACCGGCCCGGCGGCGAGCGATGTGGTTCGCATCGACCTGCTCCCCACCGGCCTCGTCTTTGCCTGGCGGGAGCCGCTCGACGATGCCGTGGCACGGGGCGTCTTCCAATCGGGCGACACGATTCTCGTGCCCCTGGCCACGGGCGGAATGACCGCGTTGGCGGCGGCCGACGGCCGACGACTCTGGACCCACCCGCGGCAGGTGCAGTTGCTCACGGTCACGTCGGGGCGGCTCTGGTGCATCGATGACATGGGCCGCCTGGCCACGCTCGACCCTGCTGATGGTCGCCGGCTCCAACAGTTTTGCCTCACACCCTTTCGGGTGCCCGTGGTCAACGACACGACCGACCGTCTCATCCTCGCCTCACCCGGCGGCATCATCGCCTCGCTGGCGCCACGCGGCGAACAGTAGCCTCAGCGGGTCGTGCGGATCGGCACGCGGGCTTTGGGATCCTGCCGCCAGGCGATTCGCAGCAGGTCGTAGAGCTGGCCGTCGCTGCGGGCCAGCCGGTGCGGATCCTGGAAGAAGCACTCGGTCGCCACCGCGAAAAATTCACCCGGCCCCTCGGCCGCATAGTCGTCGAGGGCGACAAACCGTCCCTCGTCGAGCGCCTGCTCGAACCGCTCACGACAGTCGCGCATCTCGGCCTCCCAGTGGCGCCGGTCGCCTTCCAGTGGAGGCACGCCGTCGATCTCACCATCGAGCATGTCGATGAGGTGGGCGAATTCATGGATCACGACGCTGCGGGTTCCGCCATCTCGCAGCCGCCCGCCGTCGACGACCCGGGGCCATGACAAGACGACGCTGCCGCCCGACCAGGTTTCGCCGAGCCGCACTTCCTGCCACTCCAGCTCACCCCCACCGCTCAGCGGCGCCCGGCGCGGCACCAGGTAATCGCCCGGATACACGAGCACCGACCGCAGGTGATCGAAATACTGGTCGGAAAATCCGAGGGCGAGGAGGCCGGCCTGACCGGCGATCGTCACCCGCACCTCGTCGTTGATCTCCATGCCGCCGCAGCCTTCAAACGACTTTTCGGCCAGAAACACGGCGATCCAGTCGCGAAGCTGTTGCCGCTGGTGTTCGTCGAGCCAGGCCGCGTGGCGGAGATTTCTCCGCAACAGGTCATCCCAGGCTCCGGGGAAGGGCTGCTCCTGAATGGCCCGCCGACGTCGGTTCCGCAGCCAGGAAAGCATGGGCGGAATCGCCGCCTACGGCTTGAGCGGGAGGCCACGGGAGAAGAGATCGATGGCGAGAATGATGCAGGCGAGCGTCATCGCCACGAAGGCCATCGCCAGCATCGCCGTGTAGACGTTCATCGGCCCGCGCCGCTGCTCGACTGGCTGGATGTCGTCACTCATCGCTCGGGCTCGGAGCCTCCCTCAAACACTGCGGGCCTCACGCCGCCTTCAGTCGGGTCGTGACCCGATCGCCCCGCTGCACCACGCCCCGGGCGTATTCCTTCTCGATCACGGCGACGGCCCGGTCGGGCTTCACGGCCTTCACCACCGCGCGGCCCACATATTGATCGTTGCGATAGAGTTCGAGCACATGCCCCAGCTGCAGGCCGTCGTCGCCGCCAAGTGACACTTCCACAGCCCCATCGGCGACCGCCATCACCACGCCATCGATCGTCGGCACCTGATCGCGGGGGAGGCTGTCGACCGCGAGTCCGCTCTGCTTGAGCAGGATCCGTGCGTTGGCCAGCTGCTTTTCCAGCTGCGCCTTCCGCTCCTCGACGATCGCCAAGGTCGACTGCTTCTCGTGCAGCTGTGCCGAGAGTTCCACCGACCGGCCGATCTGCTCGTCGACCGTCACCTGCTGCTTGCGAACATCCTCGCGGAGTTTTTCCACATTGTCGGTCGCCCGCTTGAGTTCGGCCTGCACCACGCTCAGTTCGTTGATCGCTTCCTTCGCCTTCGACATCAGCTCGTCACGGGTCGCCTTGAGGTCCTTGAGTTCCGTGCTCTGCTCGGCGAGAGCATACTGCAGTTTGGCCACCACCTGATCCCGCTCGGCCTCGGAACCGGCCACCTGCGACTGGAGTGAGTCGATCGTTTCCAGGAGTTGACCCCGGCGGTCTTTGTCGGCGGCGAGTTCTTTTTCCAGCCGCTCGGCCTCGGCCTTCCAGTTGGTATGGGAGGCGAAGATGGCGACGGCGAAGCTCATGAACACGAGGCTCATGATGAACACCGCGAACACGAAAATTTTGCCGAGAATGTTCATGCCACACCTTCTCCCAACGCCTCTCCAGCCTAGGACGTCATCGGTCGCCAGGTCAACGGAAATCAAGCCGGCTGCCGCGACGCCTTCGCATCCCGCCACATGGCGGTTCCCATCATACCTGCCGCGACCGCCACACATCCCCAAGCCGGCAGACTCCCCCATGCCAGCCACGGGCTCGGGCGGCCGTCGGGCTCGACGCGGGCCCGCAGCGTGGCCGTGGCCCGCCGCGGACCCTTCGCAAGCAGCCGCCCGGAACCGTCGATCCAGCCGGAAAACCCGGTGTTGGCCGCGATCACCAGTGGCGTCCGCACTTCGATCGCCCGGAAGATGGCCGCGGCGAGATGCATGTCGAGTTCGCTCGATCCCCAAAACCAGCCGTCGTTGGTGAGGTTGACGAGCACGTCGGGGCGGCCGCCGTCCCGGGCGAGCGACCGCACCATGCCGCGGATCGCATCCGGCAACGCCGTCTCATAACAGATATTCGCCGCCACCTTCTGGCCGGCGATCATCACCGCCACCGGCTCGGTGCCGGCCGTCAGCCCCGCCGGCAGGGGCGTGAGCGAGTAGAGCCAGGGGAACCGGTCGGCGAGCGGAATGTATTCGCCAAACATCACCGGAAACATCTTTTCATAACAGCCGAGCACTTCTCCTTCAGCATCGAGAAACAGGCCGCAGTTATAGTTGCGGGCACCGGCCGGGGTGTGCGGCGTGATCTCCTGCTTGTCGACGCCCACGAGCCAGTGGGTACCGTAGCGACGGGCGTAGACCGCCAAGGCGGCCAGGCGATCCTGCTCCAGAGCCTCCCGGCACTGTCGCTGTCGATCCGCCGCGGAGCCACCGCCCTCGGTGCCTGAGCGGGCGCCGAGCATCTGCTCGACCACGCTGTCGGGCAGCACCTCGTCGGG
>CAYZFV010000219.1:0-7248 GCA_964477765.1 uncultured Candidatus Kuenenia sp. | reverse complement strand
ATCGCCGCGGCGGCGGCCACCGGTCGGGCGGCGAGTTGCTCGAGCATGTCCGCAGCCTCATCCCCCTCCCCGTCGACGTCCGCGGCTCCGTCGCGGAGGAAGTCGGCGATCCGTCCGCCGTTCCTGGCGCCGCTGGTCTGCACGCCCTCCCGGCGGGCCTGATCGACGATGTCGAGAAACAACGCTTCGAGCCGGCGGCGCGGCTGTTCGACCGACTTGATCGCGAGCCCCCGTCGCTCGAGCACCTGCCGCACCTCGGCCAGCGCGTCGGCGGGCAGGGAATCGGTCTGGAGATTGGTGAGGTGCTCCTCTTCGAGCAATTGGCCGATCGTGCCGGCCGCCCGCACACGGCCGCCGAACATGATCGCCACCCGGTCGCAGAGATCCTCCACATCGGAGAGGAGATGCGTGCAAAGCAGGATCGTCTTGCCGCGGGCGGCGAGGCTGGCGATCACATCCTTGATCTGCCGGGCTCCCACCGGATCCATGCCGCTGGTCGGCTCGTCGAGAATGAGGAGCTGGGGGTCATTGATCAGGCTCTGAGCCAGCCCCACGCGGCGTTGCATGCCTTTCGAGAATTCCCCCACCGGTCGATGTTCCACGCCGTCGAGGCCCACCATCGAGAGAAGCATGTCGACCCGCTGTCGTCGGATCGCCGTCGGGAGGCGGAAAAGCTTGCCGTAAAAGTCGAGGGTCTCGCGGGCGGAAAGGAAGCGATAGAGATAGCTTTCCTCGGGGAGGTATCCGATGAATTTCTTGGTCTGCACATGCCGGGGCCGGCGGCCGAGCACGGCGATTCGGCCGGCCGTGGGGGAGAGCAGGCCGAGCAGCATTTTGATCGTCGTGCTTTTGCCGGAGCCGTTGGGCCCGAGCAGGCCGAAAACCTCCCCGCGACGGACCTCCAGATCCACGCCGTCCACCGCCCGCACCCGGGGCCGCATCCAGAAGTCGCGGAAGGTCTTCACGAGTCCGATGCACTTGATATCGATGCCGTCGGCCGCCGTGGCGCCGTCATCGCCCTGGAAGACCTCCTGCTCCATCACCTGCGTCACCATCTCCGCCTCCTTCTGATCGCGTCGTCACCGCTTGTTTCGCAGCTGGCTGCGCAGGTCGTCTTCCTTCTGTTCCCGCCGCAACGCCCGCAGCTGGTCCTGCTGCCGCTGTTTCTGGATCTCAGGATCGCGATTGATCTTGAAGGCCTTCTGGCCGGCCGGGGTGTAAAAGGTTTCCACGTCACCGGTGAGGATCGATTCCCGGGCGTCGGCCCACAGCCGGGAGAGAATGATCCGCGGCGTCTCGCGAAACTGTGGCAGCAGCCGCTCAAACATCTCCCGTTCCGCCTTCACCCGCTCCACCACCTGGGTGCGGTAGGTCTCGGCGGTGTTGATCGTGCGGGCCACATCGCCGCCGATCCGCGCGTCGCCGACTTGCAGTTGAAACATCGCATCGTCGATGCGGCGGTCGATCTCGGTGATCTCGTCGGCCGCGGCCGTCTCGGTCGCCTCCTCATACTCGGCCAGCAGGGCAAGCAGCCCTTCGGCCCCCTCGCCGGCCGTCTCGCCGAGAATCCGCGCCCGCTCCTGCTGGGCTGAGACGATCAGCTGCGAGCGGGTGGTTTCGGCCGTGGTCACGGCGTCGAAGCTGCCGACCACCGCGAGCGGCGGCGTCACCTGGTCGAGGGCGAGCGTGTCGATCGCCACGCCGGTCTGCATGTCGTCGAGCCGCCGCTGGGCGACGCCCGTGGCGGTTTCCCGGTTGACCACCCCCTTGAGCAGTTCGTCGGCCGGCAGCTGGGCCACCGCCTGCACGATTCCCTGCTGCACGGCGCAGCGGACGATCTCCTCCGCCAGCTTCGGTCGGCCGACATTCGTGATGTAGGCGACCGGATCGACGACCCGATAGGTCACCTTCCAGCGGGCGTGGGCGATGTTGAAGTCGCCGGTGAGCAGCGATCCGTCACGGGCCGGGTTGAGCGGCCCGGCCCGGCCGGCCCGCATGGCCTCCCGGGTGGTGCCCACGGACGACTCCAACGGCTCAAACCAAAACTCCCGATCGAGGTCGATCGTGATCGGCCGTGTGTCGACCTTGATCACCTGCTCGATCGGAAAAGGCGCCGCGAGATAGGTGCCGCGTTCGAGCACCTGCTGGCCCGGCGAGCCGACAAACTCGCCAAACCGCAGCCGCACGGCCATCTCGTTGGAGCCGACACTGAAGGTGCCGCTGAAGAGATACGCCACCACCAGCGCCGCCATGGCGATCTTGAGGATGCCGAAGCTCACCTTGAGCGCCTCGGCGAGCGACTGCTGCGCCGGGTCGAACCGCTCGTCGGCCAGCCCGGCATCGGAGCTGGTGGCAAGCTGGGATTGCGGAATGTCGGGCCGGGTGTCGGTCATGGGTCACGGTCCTCGCTGACCGGCCGCGGTCGGCTCGGCGACCGTCTGGCCCGGATCACGGTTGAACCACTCCAGAATCCCCAGGCTGTCGGCGGAGAGCACGAAGGTGGTGTTGTGGTCGAGCATCTTTTTGAGGGCCTCCACCTTCCTCAGGAAGATCGCGAAGTCTTCGTCGGCCGCGAAGCTCTGATATTCCTTCGAGGCCTCGCGATCTCCTTGGGAGCGGATCGTCTGCGCCCGCCGCTCGGCGAAGGCGAGGATCCGGTCGCGGGCCGCCTGGGCCTCGCTGCGGATGGCCGAGGCCTGGGCCTGGCCTTCCTGAAGGGCATTTTCACTGAGCCGCTCGCGGGTCTTGATCATCGTCTCGAAGACCTTTTGGGTGGTCGCCTCGGGGAGCACGATCTTGTAGATGCCCACGCTCTCCACCTTCAGCCCGTAGCCCGACTGGGCCAGCGACTGTTCGAGCTCGGCCTTCTGCTCATCTTCGATGGCCGAGAGCTTGATCTTGTCGCGGTCGAGGTTGACCAGTTCGTCGAGCCGATACTTGCTGATCACGCTGCGGATCGACCGCAGCCGGCTGGAGAGTTGCCGCTGGGCCTCGGCCGGATCCTTGAGCGTCACGTAGAAGTCAAGCGGGTTGACGATCCGCCAGGTGAGATAGCTCTTCACGATCACGCTCTTACCGTCGGCCGTCTGGAGTTCCTCGATGGTGTCTTCGAGGAGTTGCAGCCGCTTGGAATAGTGGGTGACCTTGTGGATCGGCCAGGGCAGCCGCCACTTCAGGCCGGGCGTCGACTGCACGCTTCCCTCCTCGGCCCGATCAAAGGTCGTCCGCACCGCGACCTGGTCGTAGCGGACCTGATAGAGAAACATGTAGGAGAGGAGGGCGGCAACGAGCACGGCGCCGAGGAGGACGGTAAACGAGTTTTTCATGGCCTGATTCTCGGTCAGTGGGTGTGGGTTGGGTGTGGTTCGTCACTCGCTGATCAGCGTGTCGAGCGCGGAGGTGGCATCGCTCAGATCCATTTCCAGCACCGGAAGATCCCCTTCCGGCCCGGCGATGACGAGTTTCCGCTGTTCGGAGAGTCCTTCGGCGAGCACGTCGAGGTAGCGGCGGGTGCGGTAATAGTTGGGAGCGGCCCGGTAGGCCATCATTTCGCCGGTGAAGCGATCGCTGGCGCTGCGTTCACCCACGGCCCGGGTCCAACGGTAGGCGCGGGCGGCGTGGACGCGTTCGGCCGCCTCGCCGCGGGCCTCTCCCAGGAGACGTTCGATTTCGAGTTCCTTGGCCGCGAGGGCCGCGGTGTCCGGTGCGCCCGACGTCTGTCGCAGGGCGTCGAGTTGCTGGATGGCCGTGTCGATCTGGCGGCTTTGCTCCACCGATCCGGCCACCTTCGCCAGGGTCGCGATCTCGTCTTTGCGGGCATCCTGGATCATGGTCTCCCGCTGCTGCTGGGCGCCGATCTGACGATGAAAGGCCCGGGCCACCTGCCCGGCCGGCGGCTGGAGCGAGGTGATCGACACGTCCACCACCTCGAAGCCGAGCCCCATCCCATCGAGCCGCTCCTGAATCCGTCGCCGCAGTTTTGCGCCCGACTCGGTCCGGCTCGAGGAGAGGAGCGTGTCGATGCTGCGGCTGAAGAAGAGCCGGCTGACCTCCTGCTGGGTCACCAGTGTGATCGCCTCCCGGGGCGAGAGCGACCCTTCGAGAAACCGCACGAGGTCGCCCACGCGATACTGCACGATCACGTCGGCCATTACCAGCGACATGCCCCCCATGTTTCCGGCCGCCGCCTCCGGGCCGCAGAGAAAATACTCCACGCCCATCGTCGCGGCCTTGTCGTCGCCGGCCGTCCAGAGCAATGCATCGGCCGACTTGGGCCGTCCGAGCAGATCGCTCGACACGGTGAGTTGCAGCACCCTCCCGGTGGGATACACGTCGGCGGTCTCGATCGGCCAAGGCAGCTTGAAATGCATGCCCGCCCCGACCGGATCGCGGGCCAACGCGCCAAACCGCATGATCACGCCCTGCTCGTCGGGGCCCACGATCACGATCGAGGAAAGGCCGAGCAACACGAGCCCGGCAAAAATCGTCAGCGGCGTGACCGCGCGGCCGAGGAGCTGGTAGACCCAGCTTCGCGACACCTCCACGCCAAACTGGTAACTGATGAGTTCGCCCACCACCTGGCCGAGCGATTCGGGAGCCGTCAGCAGGCCGAGCACGCGACTGTCGAAGGCGGGCCGCGGAATCTCGCCCGGCCGCTTGGGCCGATAGGCGGCCAGCAGCCCGGTGAGGAGGATTTCGCCGCCCACGAGCATCATCAGCACGGGGATGGCGATGGCCAGCCACGAGAAGAGGCTGCGGTCGCCCACGATCGCGGCCACGGCGGCACCGAGGAAGATCACCGCGGCGAGCACGAAGCTGCTCATCAGGTAGCTGGCGCCACCGCGAAGCAGCTGCCAGGCCCGCACCCGCGAATAGCCGCTCACCCAGCGGGCGGCGATGAAGGCGACGAAAGCGATACCGCCGGCGGCGAACATCAGGCCGACAGGATTGCAGTCGGCGGAGAGCGCCGCCGTTCCGGAGGCCCCAGCCTGGGTTGCCCGCCACAGCAGCCAGGCTCCGGCGCCGAGCAGATAGATCGCCACGGCGAAGCTGACGATCGGCAGGCCCCAGGTGTAGAGCCGATCGAGCCGCGCGCGGGCCAGTTGCAGTTCGTCACCCACTTCGCCAAAGATCGCGGCGCTGGCGGCGTCTTGCGCCGAGAGCTTTTCAGCGGCGAGGGTCTCGGCCCGCTCGGCGCGGTGTTGCTGGTAGACGAGGGCCAGAATCACCCAGATCGGCAGGCCGCCGAGCATGTGCCAGGTGACGGCATGAATCGCGGGCGACTGAGCCCAAAAGCCGACCAGGCCCGTCGCCAGCGTCAGCAGGAGCTGGATGACGAGGCCGGCAAGTGCCGCGGTGGTGGCCTTGTGGTAGGTGGTCTGGTCGGGTGTCGCCATGCCTTGAATCGTACCCTACGAGATATGAGATTTCTGTGAGTCTGGGTGGAGTGTTCCCGGCCTCGTATCAGCCGCCGCAGCGGTCGAGCCAGTCGGGGCAACGCTCGGCATGGGTGGCGATCTCCTCACAGATGCTGATGAGCGAACGGGTCGGTCGCCATCCGTGGGTGGCGGTCGCCTGGGCGTGGTCGAGCACCAGCCATGGCACGTCAAACGGTCGCGGCTCAGCGTTTCCCTTCACCTCTCGCGGGCCAAACCGCTCGCCGCACCAGGCCGACAGTTCGGCAAGGCTCATGGAGTTGGCCCCGCCGCCTGACACGTGCAGCGGTGTGGGTCTCGACTCGGGGCCGGTCCCCCCGGTCGTCTGCATCTGCAGGGAGACGAGTTGGGCGAGGTCATCGGCATGCAGGCAGTCACGAACCTGCAGCCCCCGGCCGCCAAAGCCGATGTAGGCGAGGGGCCTTCCGGATCGCCAACGATGAATCCACCAGGAAAAAATTCCCTGATCGGCGCGGCCAAACTGCCCGGCTCCGGCAAGCACGCCGCAGCGATTGATCACGAGCGGCGTGCCGACGGCATGGGCGTATTCGAAGGCCAGGGTCTCGCTGGCCAGCTTGGTGGCACCATACAGCGATACGGGGCTGGCGGTGGAAAAGGATTCGTCGATGCCCGCCGCGGCAACCCCGCTCGGCAGATCGCCCCCGGGATCGATGACAAACCTCGGCCCGCCGCGGCCCGCCTGTTCAGTCAGCGGGAGCGTGACGAGAGCCGGGATCGAGTAGACCCGGCTGGTGCTCAGCAGCACGACCCCCGCCTCCCAGCGGGCCGCCGCCTCGAGGAGATTCACCGTGCCGAGGAGGTTGTGGTCGATCAGTTGGCGTCGGCCGGTATGGCCGCCCGCCGAGGTGCCGGCGAGCACGCTCGGCTCGGCGGCGGCATCGATCACCCAGTCGAATGATCCGAGGGCATCGACGTCGGCTGCGATCCGCATGTCGCCATGCACCACACGAATGCCATGACGGGCCAGATCGGTGAGGTTTGTTTCGCTGCCCCGGCGGCGGAGACTGTCGAAGGCGGTGATTTCGGCGCCGCCCAGCGCGGCCATCAGATGGCGGCCGATCGCCGCCCCCACAAACCCGCAGCCGCCGGTGATGAGAATCTTCATCCGCTGCACCTTCGGCCTAGACGGTCTGCGGCCGCCGGGCATGGGCGTCGACGATCTGGTCGAGCGTTTCCCCCAGCGAGATCGTCGGCCGCCACCCGGGGTAATCGGCCTGCATGCGGCGGAGATCCGAATAGTAGCAGATATGGTCTCCGGCACGCGGCTGCTCGTCGTAGCCCCATTCCATCGGCCGGCCGGTTCGCGAGGCGACCATGTCGAAGGCCTCGAGAATCGAGCAGCTGTTTTCCTTGCCGCCGCCGATGTTGTAGACCGCGGCCGGCCGGGGGGCGGCGATGAAGCGGTCGATGAAGGCGGCCACGTCGGCGGCGTGGATGTTGTCTCGCACCTGCTTGCCCTGGTAGCCAAACACGGTGTAGCGACGGCCGTCGAGATTGCACTTCACGAGATAGCTGAGAAAGCCGTGTAGTTCGACGCCAGAGTGGGCGGGGCCGGTCAGGCAGCCCCCGCGGAGGCAGCAGGTGGGCATATCGAAGTAGCGGCCGTATTCCTGCACCATGATGTCGGCGGCCACCTTCGAGGCACCGAAGAGAGAATGCTTGCTGGCGTCGATGCGAAAGGTCTCGGGAATGCCGTGCTCGTAGGCGGGATCAGCGTAGTCCCAACGGGTCGGCTGTTCGACGAGTGGAATCTCATTGGGGGCGTCGCCATAGACCTTGTTGGTGCTCATGT
>CAYZFV010000218.1:0-5656 GCA_964477765.1 uncultured Candidatus Kuenenia sp. | reverse complement strand
CGCTACGTGATCCTCGGCCACTCCGAGCGGCGGACGCTGTTTGGCGAGACCGACGCCACCGTCAACGCCAAAACGAAGGCCGCCCTCGCCGCCGGGCTCGTGCCGATCGTGTGCGTCGGCGAAACGCTCGAAGAGCGAGAAGCCGGGAAGACGCAGGCGGTGGTCACCGAGCAGGTGCGGGGGTCGCTGGCCGGGCTCACGCCGGAGGAACTCGCGAAGGTCGTGGTCGCCTACGAACCGGTCTGGGCGATCGGCACCGGCAAGGTGGCCACGCCGGAGCAGGCCCAAGAGGTGCATGCCCTCATCCGCGGGCTGTTGGCCGGCATGGCGTCGCCGGCCGTGGCTGCCGAGGTGACCATTCAGTATGGAGGGAGCGTCAAGCCCGACAACGCCGCCTCGCTGGCCGCCCAGCCCGATATCGACGGCGCGCTCGTGGGAGGGGCCAGCCTCAAGGCCGACGACTTCCTCGGCATCGCCGCCGCCTTCAATTCATGATCCAGTCATCATCCGGGTAGGCTCCAGGCCTCGTTTTCGCTACTCTAGTGTCGGTTCGACGCTCGGCGTCGCCGGTTCCCGCTTTGGAGTTGTTTGGCTTCCATGGAATTCTTCGTTCGCTTCCTGCTCGGCCTCGGCCTCTCGCTCACGGCCCTGTTTTTGATTCTCCTCGTGCTGATCCAGCGGGGCCGTGGCGGTGGACTGGCCGGTGCGTTCGGCGGCATGGGCGGCCAGAGTGCGTTCGGCACGAAGGCGGGCGACGTGTTCACCAAGATCACGATCGCTGTGGCAGCGTTTTGGATCGTGCTCTGCATCCTCGCGACCAACGTGCTCGGTCGGCAGCGAACCCTCTTCAGCAGCGATCTTGGTGGTGCTGCTCCGCAGTCGGTGGCTCCGATGACTCCGGCCGAGAGCACCGTGCCCCCGGCCGAGGAGGCGGCGGCGGAGGCCAAGCCAGACGCGCCGGCCGACACGGCCGCACCACCGGCCGAGCCGGCTCCGGCCAAGTAACCTGCGGGGCGGGATCATGGCCCTGAGCATGACCGGTTGCGGCGAGGGAGTGGCGACCGACGGAGCCAACTCCTGCCGCGTCGAGTTACGAACGGTCAACAACCGGTTCTTCAAGCTCTCCCTTCGCGCGCGAGAAGGCTTCAACGCAATTGAGCCGCAGATCGAGGCCGCCATTCGGAAGCGGGTTCGGCGGGGCACGGTGCAGATGGCGCTCGACCTCTCGGGCCCGCTCGCTCCCGGCCTCCGCCGGCTCGACCTGCGTCAGTTCGAGGCCTATCTCGACGACCTCGAAACCCTGTGCGCGAAACGCGACATTCCCGAGCCCCGTTCGCTCGATGGGCTGCTCGGCCTGCCGGGCGTCTGCCTCGACGCAGCGGCGGCGGCAGACATCACCACGCAGGTCTGGCCGCTCGTCGAGCGGGCGCTCCAGGATGCCCTCGCCAAGCTCGACGCCATGCGACGAGCCGAGGGCGAAGCGCTGGCCGCCGATATGCAGGCGATCTGCGTCGCCATCCGGGCGCTCGCGGCGGGCATCCGCGACCGCGTGCCCATGGCCGTCGAAGAGCACCGCGGCCGCCTGCTCGAGCGGGTGCGGCGGCTCGTGGAAACGCAGACGGCGGCCCTCGCGCCGGCCGATCTCGCTCGGGAAATGGCCGTGCTGGCCGACCGATCCGACGTCGCCGAGGAACTCGTGCGGCTGGAGAGCCATGTCGATCAGTTCGACCGACTCCTGGGCGAGGATGCCCCCGGCCGGTCTCTTGATTTTTTGGCCCAGGAGTTGGCGCGAGAGGCCAACACGATCGCCTCGAAGTCGTCTGACGTGGCCATCGCCCATGCGGTGGTCGAGCTGAAGACCCAGATCGAGCGGCTCCGCGAGCAGGTCCAAAATATCGAGTAGCCATCGGGGAGCCCGCACGCCGCTTTTCAAGGGGCTTTCCGGGAGGCTACAACAGCGGCATGGCAGAGCGGCCGGGCCAACTCGTCGTCATTTCAGGACCCTCCGGGGTCGGCAAGACGACCGTGTTGCGCCGGCTCCTCGCCGACCTCCCCCAGCTCATTCCGAGCGTGTCGGCCACCACGCGGCCGCCCCGGAAAGGGGAGCGAGACGGAGTCGACTACCACTTTCTCTCGGCCGAGGAGTTTGACCGGCGGAAGGCGGCCGGGGATTTTCTCGAATCCTGCCAGGTCTACGGCCGGCAGCACTGGTATGGCACGCTCGTCGACGAAGTCGCCCCCCGGCTGGCCGCCGGATCGTGGGTCGTGCTGGAGATCGATGTGGAGGGTACACTTTCGATCCTCGCCCGGTACCCGGAAGCTGTCACCATCTTCGTCGAACCCTCCCATCCCGATCAACTCCTCGAGCGGCTGCAGGGGCGGGGCACGGAGTCGCCGGAGGCGATGGCCCGACGGCTCGAAGTCGCCCGGCGGGAACTCCTCCAGGCCCATCACTACAAGTTCCGCGTCGTCAATGAAAACGTCGACGATGCGGTCGACCGTATCAAACGCATTCTGTTCGACGCGGGGCTGCCCCCTGCCCCGTCCCCGTCTACGCCAATCCCCTCAGGAGCCAACGCATGATCGATGACCTGCGCGAAGAAGAGATCGTCAACAAGGTCGGTGGTCGTTTCAAGCTTTCGACACTGATCCAAAAGCGGCTCGTCGCCTTGAACGCCGGCGGCCGCCCGCTCGTCGACATCGACAGCGACGACAAGATGCAGATCGTCATCGAGGAGATCAAGCAAGACAAGATCTTCCTCGACACTTCGATGAACCTGCAGATCACCGGTGAATCCCCCGAAGCGGGCAGCCCGCTCGATTTCGACCCGTCGATTCTCTAGCTGTACGCCGGCGGGGCCAGAAAAAGGCCAATGCTGCAAGACCGTGTAATCGTGATCGGCGTCTCCGGCGGCATCGCCGCCTACAAGGCTGCCGCGCTCGCGAGCCAACTCGTGCAGGCGGGCGCGGGCGTGACGGCAGTACTCACGAGCAACGCCCGCAGGTTCATCGGGGCGGCCACCTTCGCGGCGCTCACGGGCCGGCCGGTCGCCAGCCGCAGTTTCGACCCGGCCTATCCGCTCGGGGCCCATATCGAATTGGCCGCCAAGGCCGATCTGCTCGTGGTGGCCCCGGCAACGGCCGGCCTTCTCGCCAAGGCGGCCCACGGCATGGCCGACGACCTGCTCACCACGCTCTTGCTCTGCGCCGAGTGCCCGGTGCTCTACTGCCCGGCGATGAACGCGGCGATGTGGGCCAAACCGGCCGTGCAGCGCAACGTCGACACGCTCGCCGCCGACGGGGCCACGATCGTGCCGCCGGGCACGGGCTGGCTCTCGTGCCGCCAATCGGGGGCCGGGCGAATGGCCGAGCCGGCCGACATCGTCGCCGCGATCACGGCGGCCCTCGCAGCACCGAGGCCGTAGCAGGCAGAAGCGAGGCGTCGCCACGTCATGGCTCATATCCTGCTCACCGCCGGCCCCACCCGGGCCTTCATCGACGATGTCCGCTACCTCACGAATGCCTCAAGCGGCCGCATGGCCCGCGCCCTGGCGGCGGCAGCGTTGAGCCGTGGCCACCGCGTCACGATCGTGAGCGGGCCGGTGGCCATCGACTATCCCGCCAAGGCGCGGGTGATTCCGGTGGTCACCACCGCGGAGATGCTCGCCGAATCGCTGGCGGTGTTGCCCGAGTGCGACGGCGTGATCGCGGCGGCAGCTCCCTGCGACTTCGAGCCGGTCAAGAAAACCACCGGGAAAATTCCCCGCCAGGGCGCGGGCCTATCGATCGAGCTCAAGCCCACGCCCGACGTCATCGCCACGCTGGCTGCCCGGTCGAAACAGGCGGGCCGCAAGGGAGGGCCGGCGAAATGGTTTGTCGCCTTCGCGCTCGAGCCTGGCGCCGACCGGCACCGGGCCTGCGCGAAGGTGACGGCCAAGCAGTGCGACCTGATCGTGGTCAACGATCTGGCCGCGCTTGAATCGGATTCCAACGCCGTGGAGGTCTATGATGCCGAGCACGCCCACGTCGGCACCAAAAAAGGCACGAAAAAATTGGTCGCCACTTGGCTGATCAAGCTCATCGAGGCGACACTGCTCTGACCAGACCATTTCCAAACTTGGAGATCGAAACGCATGATCAAGGTCGCCGTTCTTGGAGCCACCGGCTACACGGCCCTGGAGGCGATGAAAATCCTGCTGCGGCATCCGGGTGTGACGATCGTCGCCGCCACGAGCCGGCAGGAGGGGAAGACGCCCGTCTCGAGCGTCCACCCCAGCCTGGTCGGCCGCCTCGATCTGCCACTCGAGGACCTGTCGCCTGAGGAGGTTGGCGCGCGGGCCGACTGCGTCTTCGGCTGTCTGCCACATTGCGCCAGCGCCGAGATTTTGCCGAAGGTGCTCGAGGCCGGCGCGAAGGTGGTTGATTTCAGCGCCGACTACCGCCTCGACGACGCCGCCTCCTACCTCGAATGGTATGGCCATGAGCATCCCGACCAGCCGCGACTCGGGGCCACGGTCTATGGCTTGCCGGAACTCTTTCGCGAGCGGATTCGGGAAGCGCGGCTCGTGGCGAACCCCGGCTGCTACGCCACGTCGGCGATCCTGCCACTGGCGGCGCTTGTGAAGAGCGGCCTCGTGGAGACAGACGACATCATCATCGACTCCAAGAGCGGCGTGAGCGGCGCGGGGCGGCAGCCGAAGCTGATGACCCACTTCCCTGAGTGCAACGAGAGCATGTCGGCCTACAACGTGGGGCGGCATCGTCATACGCCGGAGATCGAACAGATCGTCAATCGGCATGCCGGCACCCGGCCGAGCGTGATCTTCACGCCGCAGCTCGCCCCGATGGACCGCGGCATCCTCTCCACGATCTACGTGAAGCCGAAGCAGACGATCAGCGAGGCCGACGTGATGAGCCTCCTCCGGGAGGCCTATGCCGGGGAGCGATTCGTGCGGGTGGTCGACCACCTGCCGGGCACGAAAGACACGGTCGACACCAACTTCTGCGACATCACGGCCCGCGTCGTCCGCGGCCGCATCCTCCTGATCAGCTGCCTCGACAACCTTGTGAAGGGAGCCGCCGGCGCCGCCGTCCAGAATTTCAACGTCCTCTACGGCCTGCCCGAAACCGCCGGCCTGCTGTAAATTTCCACAGAGAGTCCAAGAACCTCGGACGCTGAACGCCGTGGTCGGCGGAAGCTCGAGGAGCGTTAGAAACTTTCGAGCCGCACGAGGAAAGAACCCGCCCGGCGACGTGCAAGCGAGGAAGTTTCTCCGCGACGAGACTTCTGCCGCCGCGGCGGCAATGCGTTCTGCGTCACCTCTTCTACGAACAGTCATAGCTCATCATGCCGAGTGACTCCACTGACAGCCCCGACACCATCCCGGCCCTTCCCCGTGGCTACCGCTTTGCCGGCGTCCGCGCCGGCATCAAGCACGACAAGACCCGGGAAGACGTGTCGTTGATCGTCTCCGACCTCCCGGCCACGGCCGCCGGCGTCTACACGACGAATCTCGTCTTCGCCGCCCCGGTCGCCTGGGATCGCGGCCTTACACCCGGTGGCGGTTTCCGCGCTGTCGCGATCAACTCGGGCAACGCCAATGCCTGCACTGGCCAGCGGGGCCTCGACGACGCCCGCGCGATGGCGGCCACCACC
>CAYZFV010000217.1:0-3660 GCA_964477765.1 uncultured Candidatus Kuenenia sp. | reverse complement strand
CCCGCTTGCCGCGGATCAGCTTCACAACCTCGTTGAGATTCATGTCGACCACGTCGACGATCTCCCCATCGCCACCCTGGCCGACGCCGACGATCCGATCCTTGGTCTTGAGCCGGCCGTCTTTGTCGGCTGCACCGCCGGGCACCAGTTCGGCGACGGTCGTATAGCCATCCTCGCCCTTGAGTGACGCCCCGATGCCGTCGAGCTGGAGCCGCATCCCGATCTCGAAATTCTCGAGCGTGCCGGGTGACATGAAGCTCGTGTGGGGATCGAGGCTGCTGGTGAGAGACGTCAGATACATCTCCAGCAGTTCGTCGGAGGTCATCTGGTGCATCCGCTTGGCGAAGCTGGTGTAGCGTCGCCACAGCTTGTCTTTCGCCTCCTCGACAGGTGTCTTCTCCATCTTCTGCACGAGGAGGTCGTATTTGATCCGCTTCCGCCAGGCATCCTCCGCCTCGGCCTCGTTCGCGGCCCAGGTCGTGTCTTCGCGATCGGTCACGATCGACTCCGGCTTCGTGAAATCGAGAGGTGTCTTCAGGAGCCGGTCGATGAGGGGCAGCCGCGAATCGACCCGCTTGAGAAATCGGTCGAACACTTCGTAGGCGAAGCTGACGTCGCCCCGCTTGACCATGTCGTCGAGCAGGTCGCGTTTCTGCCGGAAGGTGTCGATGTCGCTCTGGAAAAAGTAGACCTTCATCGGATCGAGCGACTCGATGAAGATGTCGAACCAGCGATGGGCGATCTCATCGTCGATCGGCCGGCGGAGAAAGTGCTCCCGCTCGAGGTAGCTGCGCACGGCCAGCGTGATCTGCCGATCATTCGGCCCGGGCGCCGGAGCGCCGGCGGCCACCGTCTCCGAGGCGACCGGTGCCGCCTGCTGGGCCACGGCCATCCAGCCGGCGGTGATCGCCAGCGCGAGGGTTCCGAGCCCGGCGAATGTGGCGACGCGAGACGGGCGAGGGCCGGCGGCCGCATGGCTCCTGATGATCTGCATGGTGGATGATTCTCCCGGGTTCCATCGCCGGCGGATTCGTCGCCGCGTCGCGAACCTCTATTGTGGCGACTCAGCCCGCTTCTGGCGAGAGATTCTTTTCAGCAGAAAAGGCGGCCGGAAAATCGACGGCCATGCCGGCCGCGTCCTGAGCGCGCGACACGAGGGCCACCGCGACGTGACAGTCGGCCCCCAGCCGCGCCACCGGCACCCAGTCAATCTCTGGACACCTGGCCTGCCACCGCGACACGGCCGCGGTCACCTGCTGCTCCACATGCCCGCGAAAAAGAAGGTGCGGCTGAACGACAACCCGCCGCGGTCGGCGGGTTGCCGCCGCTTCCAAGGCCTCATCGAGCGTGGGCCGCGCGGCGGCGGCAAACCCGATTTCAAAATCGGGATGCACCGCGTGGTCATCGGTCAGGCTGGCGACCGTCCACTCACGAAACTGGTCCACCCCGTCGGCCGCACTCGACCCGCGGCCGAGCATCACCAGGAGGGTTTCTTCCGGTGGCGTCACCGGCTTGTTGGCCAGCGCCTCGCGTCGTCGCTGCTGCGAGAGCGCAACCACGTCGGGATGGCAGCCCAGGGCCGCCGCCTGCACGATATCGATTCCATGCTGACCCGCCGCGTCGACCACGGCCTCGGGAACATCGCGGCGGGCATGGCCGGCGGGCAATAAGAGCAGCGGGGCGACCACCACCTGCCGGCAGCCCCGCCCGGCCAGTTCCCGCATGGCATCCGCGATCGAGGGGCCGATCACCTCCAGAAACCCCAACTCCACCGGGGTCTCTGGCAGCAACGCCCCAGCCTGCCGGGCAACCGCCCGGGTTTCTTCGGCGCCGACCGGGTCGGCGGTGCCATGCCCCACGACAAGCACGCCCGTGCGGCCGCGTCCTCCCAGCGCCCGCCCGGGGGGATCCGTGGCTGCCTGTATGCTGGCTGGGTGTGGCTGCGACACGGCATGGCCCTCGCGAGGCCGACCGGGCAAACGCCCCGACGAAGAGCGGTGGACGGTCGTTTTCGGTTCTCCTCGAAACTATTTATAGTGGGTCTGCGGTCGCGAGCGAGCTTCCGACCGCCCTTCGCCTCCCCGGCCCACCGCGAAACCGTGCCTCCCGAGCCTCCCCTCTCAGCTTCCGGAACGGTGCGTCGTCCACCTACGGCCGCGCTCATGCTCCGCATCGCCGGCCGGCAGGGGCCCACGTTTGCCCTCGACTCCACCCGCGACAACACGCTCGGCCGGGCCGCCTCGGCGGGGATCGTGATCGCCGATCGGCTGGCCAGCCGGGAGCATGCGGCCGTGCGGTTCGACCCCGCCACCGGCCAGTGGCTCCTGCGGGACCTCGGGAGCCGCAACGGCACCTGGCTGAATGGCAAGCAGATCGAGTCGGTCGCCCTCATCGATCACGGCACCATCGGGATCGGCACCACCGAGCTGGTATTTCGCCAGTACGAACCAGCCACCTGTGAACCGGTCGCCGACGCCGGCGAGTTTGTCCGCTGCGGCCCGGTGGCCCAGCTCGAGGGGAGCGTGCTCCGGCGCGCGTCAGCCGGCTCGAGCGACGACGCCCGCCGTCCGTTGCTGCTCTACCAGGCAAGCATCCGCCTCCTCGCCTCCCGGTCGGTGCGCGAGGTGATCGGCACCACGCTTGAATTGGCGGCCGAGCATTGCGGCACCAAAGGCATCGGCTGGTTTCGTGTGTTGGGGGAACATCGGCTGGAGCCGGTCTGTGTCGTGCCGCCGGGAAGTCCGCTGACGCGGCTGCTCGGTGCCGCCACCCGTCGGCTGGTCGCCGCGGAGGGCAACGCCGTCTGGGTGGCGAACGTGCCGGCCGCCGACAGCGGGTCGCCCACCGACCATGAAATCGCCTGCCTGCCGATCGTCGAAGGGGATCGCGTGCATGCGGCGCTGGCCGCCTACACCTCGTCGGGCGGTCTGCGGAGCACCGACTTCGACTTCCTCGTGGCCCTGGCAAGCCTGGCCGCTGCGGCCTGCGCCGGCCATGCCGAGCCGGCCGTGGTGCGCATGCACGATCACGATCCGACCGACACCGATCAACGCCAGGATCTGTCGTCGTTGCTCACCGTCGACTTGGATGAAGGTGATCTTGACCGCGAGGACGATACCGACCTGACCGCCGGCACGATCACGCTCGATGAACAGGCCTTGGCCGACCTCGGGCTCGACGGCACCGACGGGCCGGCCGGTGCCGCCGCGGAGAAGAACCTCCGGATCGAGTCGTTCGTGGCCGAAACCCCGTCGCTCAAGCTCGATCAGTGGCAGCGGATGCTCGTGATCGAGGCCCTGCGTCGCACCGGCGGCAGTGTGCCCGACGCCGCCGCCGAACTCGGCATCAGCCGGGAGGGGCTCCGCCGCCAGCTGGAGCGATATGGCCTGGTGAAGCGCTGATCGCCGTGGCTCGCGGCAGGAGGGCCGCCACCACGCACAAGACGGCCACCGCCGCCACGAAGGGAAGCGTCCGCGAGTCGTGGAGAGAGAAGAGAAGCGAGCCCAGGAACGGCCCGAGAATCCGGCCGAGTGAGGCGAACGACTGATTCACGCCGAGGACCTCCCCCTGCTGGTCCGGATCGGCGCCCTTCGAAAGCAGCGCCGACACCGAGGGATTGACGAACGCAAACCCCACGACGGCCACCGCGGAGACCGCAAA
>CAYZFV010000216.1:0-4137 GCA_964477765.1 uncultured Candidatus Kuenenia sp. | reverse complement strand
CCTCGAGGCCTGCCGGCTCCTCACCAATCGGCCTCCGGAAAGCCTGTGATTCGGTGCTTTCTTACCGCCGCCGAGCCGGCACTACACGAAGACCAGATGCGCTCTAGGGTGAGGCGGTTTTTGCAACTAGAATCCGCTTTCCTGTCGAAGACTCTCCCCGCCCCCGCCCTCTCCTGAACCCATGCTTCGTTATTGGACTGCCGGCGAATCGCACGGCCCCGCCCTGGTCGCCCTCGTCGACGGCTTTCCCGCCGGCCTTACGGTCGATGCCGAGTCGATCAACGGGGAACTCCAGCGGCGGCAGGGGGGCCACGGGCGTGGCGGACGGCAACGGATCGAGACTGATACCGTCACCTTTCTTTCCGGATTATGGCGGGGCGTCACGCTCGGGAGCCCGCTGGCGCTCGAGGTGATCAATCGCGACGCCAAGCTCGAGCGGCTCGACGACGTGGAGCGGCCCCGGCCCGGCCATGCCGACCTGGCCGGCAGCATCAAGCATCTGGGGGGCGTGCGGGCCGTGCTCGAGCGGGCCAGCGCCCGCGAGACCGCCGCTCGCGTGGCCGCCGGAGCGCTCGCCCGGCAACTGCTGGCTGTGTTTGGCATCGAGGTTGCGGGCTGGGTACGGGAACTCGGCGGCGTCGTGCTTGGCGGCCCTGAGAATGGTCTCGAGGGCCGGTCGGCCGCCGACCTCCGCGCGATCCGTGATTCGAGCGCCATCTATTCGCTGTTCCCCGCTCGTGATCCGGACGTGACGAGTTTCATCGACCGGGTCGGTAAGGAGGGCGACACGCTCGGCGGCATCGTCGAAGTGCAGATTACGGGCTTGCCGATCGGCCTCGGCACCCACGCCCAGTGGGATCGCAAGCTCGACGGACGGCTTGCGCAGGCCGTGATGGCAGTGCAGGCGATCAAGGGCGTCGAGATTGGCATGGGCTTCGAGACGGCCCGCCGCCGTGGGTCGGAGGTGCACGATGCGATTGCCTACGCGGCTGATGAGCGCGACTCGCCCTCGCTCGGTTTCACCCGGCCCACGAACAACGCCGGCGGCCTCGAGGCCGGAATGACCAATGGCCAGCCACTCGTCGTGAAGGCGGCGATGAAGCCGATCAGCACGCTCCGTAAGCCGCTCGGCTCGGTCAACCTGCGGACGAAAGAGGCTGAAGAGGCCGCGTACGAGCGAAGCGATGTGTGCGCGGTGAGCGCCTGCAGCGTGATCATCGAAAATGTCGTGGCCTTCGAGGTGGCGGCGGCACTCGTCGACAAGTTCGGCGGCGACAGCATCGAAGAGATGCAGGCCCGCTGGCGGCTCTACCACGATTTGGCGCGGCAGAAATAGCGGCCGCGGCCGCCAAGCTCTCACGAGGAACAGGGATGTTCATCGAGCGATCGACGGCGAAAATCCGCGGCATCCGGCTGCTTTTCGTGGTCTTTGGGCTCGTGCCCTGTGCGGGCCTCGTAGCCTGGGCTGTGCTCCGCCACTCCCCGGCCCATCGGGAGGCAATCCGTCACGAGGCCGAACAGGTGCTCGGGATGCCGTTGACGGTCGGTGTCGTCGAGCACATCCGCCCCGGAGCTCTGCGGTTGCGCGACTGCCTACTGACCGCCCCCGACGGCCGCCCTCTGCTCGCGTTGCCGGAGATCGAAGTGGAGACCTCGGCCAGTGAGGTGCGGCTGCGGTTGCCGGCGGTCTCCTGCAGCCCGGCTGCGGTGGCAGCATTGGCGGGAGTGGCCCGCGGCTGGCTTAAAGAACCGGTGCGGTTTTCCAAGGCCTGGGTGATCGACGTGGGCCGCGTGGCCTGGGATCGGTCGGATCAGGAACGGGCCCGCCACGATGCGGTGGCTTCTTCCGGCGACGAAAGCTTTCCCCTGCGGATCGAATGCGTGGCCGCGGGCGATTCCCGTGCCGTGCGGGTGCATCGTGTCGATCGCGGTGAAGAGGGCGACGAAGTGCGGGTGATCGCCACGGCCGGCAGCCCGCGGCGGCATGAGCTTCGGGGTCGCGTGCACACGCCGATTCCCTGGGCGGTGGTGCAGGCGTTGCTGCCCCCGGCATTTGGCAGCACCAGGTTCGGGCCGGCGGCGTTGGTCAGTGGTGAGGTGGAGGCATCGACCGTGGGCGGCGGCTGGTCGGGCGTGGCGACCGGGCTTATCGAGGGGGGGCGGCTCGAAGACATGGCCGCCGGAGGGCGGTATCAGATCGAGGGGCCGCTGACGGTCGAGGTGGAGCGGCTCGAATGGGATGCTGATCGGCTCGTTACCGGAGCGGCGACCGTGTCGGCCGTGCGCGGCACGGTCGCCCAGTCGTTTCTCGGGGCCTTGGTGACGACGTGTGGATGTCGGGCCGGGCCCGCGTTTCAGTCGCTCTCGGGAGAGCCGTTGCGGGCCTTCGACGACCTCGCGGTGCGAGTGGCAATCGATAGCGGCGGCGTGCGTCTGTCGGCGGGCGAAAACCGCAACGGCGCCCTCGCCCGTCGCCAAGGGCTCGCACTGCTTCATGAGCCGGCTGGGGGGGTGTCACTCGATCGGTTGGCTTGGCTGATCGGCCCGGCCGACGCGCCGGCCGTGCCGGCCTCGGCGGCGACGTCGTGGCTGCTGCGGATGCTGCCGGCGACGGCCATTTCCCCGCGGCGGGGTGAAAGCACCGCCATTCGGCCTCCCGATCAGCCCCGTCGGCAGGCTGATTTTTGACCCGTTTTTGACATCGGTTCGACCGACGGCTGACCGCCTGCGCTGGCCAAAACAACGAAAACGGTCACAGTGGTATCTGCCGCAACCCGTGCGGAGCCCCCCCCGGACAACCGGAAAAGGAACTTCTATGACACCAGTCGCCACTCCCACCAAACCATCCGCCCCCTCGAGCCGCCGTGGTCGGCAGGCGCCCGAGATCTCGCTCGATGACGAGGCGTGCTCGTTTGGTCGCACGTCGATCGTGGTGCCGGAGCAGTCTGCCGAGCATGTGGCAGAGGTCGAGCCGCGACGGGAGGAAGCCGCGCGGAGTTGGGCCGACCTCGACTGGCCGACAGTGATCTGGATCGGTGGCATCCACCTCGCCGCCCTCGCCGCCCCGTTCTATTTCACCTGGTCGGGCTTCTGGATCTGCATGGCGCTCTACTGGGTGACCGGCGGACTCGGCGTCTGCCTCGGGTATCACCGGCTGCTCACCCACGGCAGTTTCACCACCTACCGCCCCGTGAAGTGGCTGTTTGCCTTCCTTGGCGGCATTTCGGGCGAAGGATCATCGCTCGTGTGGGTGGCCAATCATCGCAAGCACCACGTCTTCAGCGATCAGGACGGGGATCCGCACTCGCCGCGTGATGGCGGCCTGTGGGCCCACATGCTCTGGCTGTTTCCCAACCACCCTGCCGAAGAAGTCAAGGCGCACGTGAAGCGGTGGGCCCCCGACCTGGAGAAAGATGGCGGCCTGCGATTCCTGCATGCGACGTTTCTTCTCTGGCACATCCTCATCGGCGGTGCGTTGTTGGCGTCCGGCTGGATGCTCTACGGCCGCGATGTCGGCATCTCGTGGCTCGTCTGGGGACTCGCCGTGCGGATGGTGATCGTGTTTCACGTCACCTGGTTCGTGAACTCGGCCACCCACATGTGGGGCTATCGCAACTACGAGACCACCGACGACTCGACGAACCTCTGGTGGGTGGGGCTCTTGGCCTTCGGCGAAGGCTGGCACAACAACCACCACGCCTTCCAGCGGATGGCCAAGCACGGCCACAAGTGGTGGGAGATCGACACCACCTACTGGGTGATCCTGGCCCTCGAAAAACTCGGCCTCGCCTGGAACGTCGTGCACACCCCCCATGGCGTCAGCCGCGGGGCGAAGTAGGCCCTGTTGCAAATAAGGCGGCGGCGGGTAGACTTCGCCACAACGAAAACGTCATTTCCAAACAACGAATGCCACCCGCGGATGGGTGGAAACGGTAGATGTCGCTCACCAAGGAACGCAAGCACGAACTGATCGGCGCCTACGGGCGCGGAAAGGCCGACACCGGGTCGGCCGAGGTCCAGATTGCCCTGTTGACCGGGCGGATCTCCCATCTCACGGATCACTTCAAGAAGCACAGCAAGGACTTCGCCAGCCGGCGGGGCCTGTTGGCGATGGTCAGCCTCCGTCGCCGGCTGCTG
>CAYZFV010000215.1:0-4997 GCA_964477765.1 uncultured Candidatus Kuenenia sp. | reverse complement strand
AACGGGGCGGCTGTCAACTACTACTTTGGCGACAAGCGGCGGCTCTACATCGAGAGCGTCAAGCATGCCCACGAACTGCGGGTGAAGCAGGTGCCGCTGCCGGAGTGGCCGAGTGACCGGCCGCCGGCCGAGCGGCTCCACGACTTCGTCGACAATCTCCTCGAGCGGATGCTCGGCTTCGGGCAGCCCCCGTGGCAGGTGCGGCTCATGCTCCGCGAGGTGCTCCAGCCCACCGACGCCTGCCGCGAACTGGTGGAAGACTACATGCGGCCCCACTTCGCGATGCTGGTCTCCATTCTCGACGACCTGTGTGCCGGTCGGCTGTCTGAGAGCGAACTGCGGCAGGTTGCGATGAGCATCATCGGCCAATGCTTTCTCTATCGGGCTGCCGGCGATGTCGTGGGCATGCTCGTGCCGCCGGACGAGATCGCCGCGCTGCACACGCCCGCTCGTCTTGCCGACCATGTCACTCGTTTCACGCTTGCCGCGTTGGGCGTGGCTCCTCCGTTGGCGACCTCCCCCCCATCTTCCCGATCCTCTTCCCGGTCACCCCGATGACGATCCTCCGCACCGTGCTCCACTGGATGGCTCCGCTGCTCATTCTCGGCGTGGGTGTCTCCATCTTCATGGCCCTCGGCAAACAGCCGCCTCCCCCTCGCGTGGAGTCGGGGGCCGAGGTCGCCGTGCCGGTGCAGACGGCCGTGGTGCTTCCCGAAGACGAGGGCATCGATGTGGTCACCGACGGTGTCGTGGTACCGATCCGCGAAGTGACGCTCGCCGCCGAGGTGGCAGGGCGGATCGTCATGAAGTCGCCCGCCTGCCAGGCGGGGGAGCACGTGACCAAGGGCACGCTCCTGTTGCAGGTCGATCCCCGCGATTACGAATTCGACGTCGAGCGGTTGGAGCGGGAAGTGCGACAGGCGGCGTTGGCAATTGAAGAGGTCGATGAGGAAATCAAGCAGAATGCCGACTCGCTCGCGCTCACGAAGCGGCAGGTGGAGTTGGCCCGCCGCGAGGTGGCCCGGCTCGACACGCTCAAGGCGGGGCGGATCGTCACCGAGTCGGAACACGATCGAGCCGTGCGGGACGAACTCACCGCGAGTAACACGCTCAGCGGCATCGATGGCCAGCGGCGTGTGCTCGCCAAGCGGCGGAATCGGCTCGTCGAGGCGAAGAGCCTCGCCGAAACGAATCTCGAGCGGGCCCGGCTCGATCTGGCCCGCACCAGGGTGATCGCTCCGATTGATGGCATGGTGGTCGAGGAGCTCGCCGAGCAGGATTCATTCGTGGCGAAGGGCATGCCACTGGTCACGCTGGAAGACACGAGCGCCGCCGAGGTGAAGGCCAGCCTGCGGATGGACGAGATGGCCCGCATCTGGGGCGGCCGCTCGGGGGTGGAGGCGGCCACGGGGGCCGGCCCCAACGATCTGCCCCCGACCCGTGCCACCGTGCTCTACACGCTCGGTGATCGACGGTATCAATGGCAGGGGGTGCTGGCCCGGCAGGAAGGCCGCGGCCTCGATGAGAAGACCCGCACGCTTCCCTGCCGGGTGCTCGTCCACAACCCCGCCGGCGTCGAGGCCCTCGATCGCTACGGGGCCGTGATGCCGCAGCTTCCTCCCGGCGCGCCGCGAACGTTGATGCGCGGGATGTTTGTCGAGGTGCGGGTGCATGTCGAAAACGATGGCGGGCTGGTGTCGATTCCTGAGGAGGCGCAGCGGCCCACCGGCGATGTCTGGGTGATGCGGGGAGGCACGCTCGTGATCATCCGCCCCAAGGCCCTCGCGGTGACGGGAGGTCGCGTGATCTTCGACGGCGTCGAGTCGGGTCTGCTTCCGGGTGATCGCGTCGTCACCAGCCAGTTGACCAATGTTCGCGACGGCATGGCCGTGGTGGAGGCGGCCCGGCCGGAATGCGAGGCGGCGCGACCGGCCGCGACCGATGCCGCGGACGACGCATCCTGATACGCAGGATTCACGACATGGTTCACGACATGGTGAGGCGATGAGAGCGATCATCAATTGGACGGTTCGCAACATGCCGGCGATGAATACGCTGGTCATCGCCATTCTCGCGGTGGGGGCGATGAGCTTTGCGTCGATGCGGCGGGAGGTCTTCCCCGAGTTTGAGCTGGAGATCGTCCTCGTCACGGTGCCCTATCCCGGCGCCTCGCCCGAAGAGGTGGAGGAGGGGATCTGCCAGAAAATCGAGGAGGCCTGCCGGAGTGTCGTCGGCATCAAGAAACTCACGAGCGTCGCCCAGGAGGGGATGGGCTACTGCGTGTTCGAACTCCGCGAGACGGTGAAAGACGTCCAGAAGACACTCAGCGAAATCCGCTCCGAGGTCGACCGCATTCCGAGCATGCCGGAGCTGGCGGAAGACGCGAAGGTGGAACAGGTGACGCTCCGCCAGCCGGCGATCAAGCTCGGTGTGCTCGCGCCGGCTGGCACCGAGGGCGACGAGGTTTCCGAAGCCGATCTACGGGACGTGGCCGAGCAGGTCCGCGATGATCTGCTCGCCCTCCCGGCGGTCTCGGCCGCGAATCTGCTCGGCGCCAAAGACTACGAGATCGACATCGAGATCTCCGAGGCGACGCTGCGAAAATACGGCCTGTCGCTGCAGCAGGTGGCCGACATCGTGCGCCGGGAAAACCTCGAGCTTCCCGGTGGCACGATCCGCAGCGAAAGCGGCGAGATCCTGCTGCGGGGCAAAAACAAGCGGTATGTCGGCGAGGAGATCGCGCGGCTGCCGCTGGTGACGCTGCCCGACGGGCTCGTGCTCACCGTCGGTGATCTGGGCACGGTTCGTGACGACTTTGCCGACGTGGCTGCCAGCAATCGCGTCAACGGTCGGCAGGGGCTCGTGATCTCGGTCGATCGCAGCTCCGGTGAGGATCTTCTGGCGATGACGAAGGCGGTCCGCGACTACGCCGCCGAGACGACGCTTCCCGACGGCTACGAGCTGGTCACCTGGGCCGACCAGTCGGTCGACGTGCAGGATCGGCTGCGGATGCTCGTCGAAAACGGGCTCACGGGCCTGGCGATCGTGTTCGTGATCCTGTCGATTTTTCTCGACATCAAGATCGCCTTCTGGGTCGCTCTCGGCATCCCGTTTTGCATGCTCGGCACCGGTGCGCTGATGTATGTGACCGATCAGACGCTCAACATGCTTTCGATGTTTGCCTTTCTGATGGCGATCGGGATCGTGGTCGATGACGCTGTCGTGGTGAGCGACAACATCGAGCGCCATCGGCGGATGGGAAAGAGTCTCCTGGCCGCCGCCATCGACGGCACGGTGGAGGTGGTGCCGAGCGTGGTTTCCAGCGTGCTCACCACCGTGATCACGTTTCTGCCGCTCTGCTTCGTGTCGGGGGTGATGGGGAAGTTCATCGCCGTGATGCCGTTTGCCTTCATCACGGCGCTGCTCATGTCGTTGGCCGAGTCACTCCTCGTGCTACCAGGCCACCTGGCCCACGAGAAAAACCTCGTCTTTACGATTCTTGGCGCCGTGTTCTGGCCGCTGCGGTTTCTCCTGCGGGGCGTGCATTGGCTGCAGCAGGTCTGCGATCGCGGGCTCAAGTGGTTTGTGCGGACAATCTACGCCCCGGTTCTCGATGTGGCGATCGACAACCGCTGGAGCACGCTGGCCGCGGCCGTCGGGGTCCTTTTGATTTCGGTGGGTGTCGTGCGGAGCGGCATCACCCCCTTCTCCCTGTTTCCCAAGATCGATGCCAATCGGCTGACGGCGAAGGTGCTCTACCCCGACGGCACTCCGGCGAGCGTCACGGAAGCAGCGACGGCGCGGCTCGAAGCCGCCGCCTTCGCCACGGCGGAGAAACTCTCCCCGCCCGGAGATCCGATCCTTGAACTGGTCCACCGCGCCGTCGGCCAGGTGTCAGCCCCGGGCGAGGTCGGCCCCGACGCCCGCGCCAGTGGCAGCCATGTCGGTGCCGTCAGCGTGGAACTCGTGGAGGGGGAGCGGCGAGACGTCACCAGCGAGCAGTTCATCAGCGCCTGGCGGGAGGCGGCCGGACAGTTTCCCGGCACCGAGAGCCTCTTGTTCGGCACCGAAAACATCGGCCCCGGCGGCAAGGCGGTGGAGTTCAAGTTGCTTGCCGCGTCGGATCCTGAATCGGTGCGGCAGCTCGAGGCGGCCGTGGAGCGGTGCAAGGAATGGCTGGCCCAGTATCCCGGCGTGATCGACATCGACGACGATTCCCGACCCGGCAAATGGGAATACCGGATCAAGGTCCAACCCCGCGCCGAAGCGATGGGTGTCTCGCTCGCCGATTTGGCGGCCACGATCCGGGCCAGCTACTACGGCGAGGAGGTGATGCGGCTTCAGCGGGGGCGCCATGAGGTGAAGCTGATGGTTCGCTACCCACAGGACGAACGCCGCAGCTTCGCCACGCTCGACGAAATCCGCGTGACCGGGCCCGACGGTATCAAGCGGCCGATCACCGAACTGGCCGACATTTCCATCCAGCGTGGCTACTCGGAGATCAACCGGCTCGGTCAGAAGCGATCGATCACCGTGATGGCCGATATCGACATCACCAAGAGCACGCTCACCAGTTCGCAGGTGACCGGCGACATGGAGAAGCGGCTGATGCCCGACCTGCTGGCGGAGTTTCCCGCGGTGCGGGTTCGCTGGGAGGGAGAGCAGGAGCAGACCCGCGAATCGCTGCGGAGCCTCGGCGTCGGCTTCGTCGTGGCGCTCTTCGCGATGTTCGTGCTGCTCACGATGGAGTTCAAGTCGTATTTTCAGCCCCTCATGATCATCGCGATCATCCCCTTCGGCTGCGCCGGGGCCGTCTACGGCCATGCGATCATGGGCATGCCCCTGACGATCTTCAGCATGTTCGGCCTCGTCGCCCTGGCGGGCGTGGTGGTGAACGACTCGATCGTGTTGATCGACTTCATCAACCACCGCGTGCGGGCGGGCCATCCGCTGCGGGACGCCCTTCGGGAATCGGGCTGTCTGCGGTTCCGGCCCGT
>CAYZFV010000214.1:0-4934 GCA_964477765.1 uncultured Candidatus Kuenenia sp. | reverse complement strand
CGCCGGCGAATCCGCCGTCGGTCTTGGCCAGCCGCAACAAGACAAAGCCGAGCGTGCCGTCCTTGGCGAGGAGGTGCTCACTCGACAGGTCACGGAGTGTGGAGAGCGACTCGGGCATCTGCGGCCAGGGCGAGGGAATCGCCGCCGGCGACACGGCGCGGTTGGCCGGATCGACACCGGCCAGCAGGCTTTCGGTGTACCGCTCGAGCACGGTCGCGGGGTCTTCGTCACGCTGGCCAGGCCGCGGGGCCGCGCCGGCCACCATCTGCCCGGCCATGCCGGCCACCATCGACCCGGCCTTCAGCTGGGCCCAGCCGCCGTCGATGATCGGCTGCGTCTGTTCGACAAATCGCTCGATCGCCGCCAGATCGGCCGGCGAGAGGTAGTGGAGCCCCTTGCCACGGATGGCCGAGAGGTCGACCTCGTGGAGCACGGAATGGAAGAGACTCTCTTGCCGGCCCGCCTCGCGCGACACCTCCTCGAGCACGCGGATGACATCTTCGCGGGTCGGCCCCTCCACCACGATGACGGCGTCGTCGTCGTCACCAAACTCGGCGATGTAATCGATCCAGAGCTTGTTGTATTCGCTCTCCGGGTCGAGCAGGTCGACCCGGCTCACCTTGTAGCCGAGATGTTTGGCGGCGTAGACGCCGCTGGCGACCGCCAGCAGGATCGCCACCAGCGTGATCACCGCCGGCGCCCGCAGGCAGAGCCGCGTCCAGGCCACGAAGCCGCGGCTCAGCAGGCTCGTGGGCCGCGCAGCGGTCTCGCCGGCCTCGTCATCCGTGAGGGGCATGCCCTGATCGTGATCGCTCTCCATGACCGGGCGATCGTAGGAAACCTGCGCAGCGGGGCCAAGCCACGCTCTCCGCAGCCATGGCAAGCAGGGCAGGCTGGGCAATCGCCGGAAAAACGAACGGAATGATTGGGCCCGACGATCGTCACAAGCCGAAAAGTCTTCCGGCCGGAACGGCGCAACGTCGCCTTCCGCCACACCACAGGGTGCAGGGGGGCTTATGAGATTGCAGCGTATGTCGGCCATGCTGGCCGGCGTCGGGATCGTCTGGTTCGTTGGAGCGGCGAACGCGGCGGAGGAATCGATCGCCCCCGAAGCAGCCGCCGTGGAATCACTCACGGCGTTCATCGCCGACGGTGGCTCATCGAGCCATGCGGCCCGACAGGCGGCGTTGGAAGCCATGCCGCTGGAGCGGATCGGCGCGCCCCACCGCCGACAGGTGGAACAGTGTCTCCACCATACCACGCTCTACCGGCATCTCCCGACAAAGACGTTTTGTTGCGATGCCGATCTCCTGGCCTTCTCGCTCCACAAGCCGGAGGCGATCGTCGACATCTGGCGGGTCCTCGGCATCAGCCGGCTCACCCTCGATCCGGCCGGCCCCGAGCAGTGGCAGCTCAGTGATGGCTATGGCACCGTCGGCGGCCTGCGGCTCGTGTATCGCGAACATCATGGCCAGGCGGGCCTGATGGTGTTTCACGGGCGGGGGGCCTACACCGGCCCGCTCGCTCCGCGGATGCTCTCCGGGTCGTGCGTGCTGCTCGTCCGCTACGCGCCTGCCGGCATGGTTGCCGGCGGTCGGGAGCAGCAGACGATCGAGGTCGATGCCTTCGTCGACATGGATGGCAAGGGGCTCGAGATCGTCACCCGTACCATGCAGCCGCTGATCGTCCGGTCGGCGGCCGCGAATCTCCACGAGATCTGCCTGTTCATGAGCAGCCTGTCGCGGGCGGCGGAGACCAATCCGGAGGGGGTGGTGCGGCTCGTGAGCCGACTGCCGCGGACCGAGCCGGCCGACAAGGAATCGCTGGCCGGCATCGCCCGGGCCACCGGCCGGGGGCGGTTGCGAACCGCCGCCGCCACCAGCGAAGAGCAGGTGCAGACCGAACTCGCCGCCCGCTGGCTGCCGCAGCACAAGTAGGACGGGCTTGAGCCTGTCTTACTCGCGGATCGCGTCGGTGGATGATGGAGGCAGGGTCGCCAGCCGGGGGCGGGCTTCCGTGGCCACCATATAGGGCCGCTTGTATTCCGGCATGTAGCCCTTTGCACCACGCACCGATACCTGCTGCCCGACCAGCGGTGCCAGATTCACGCCCGGCGACGGCGTGACGAAGGCCACGACGTTGTTGCTGCCATCGACGATCGCCCACCGCGGCGCGTCAGGCCGCCGCGACACCACCGTCGCCAGCCGGCCGGTGGTCTCCATCTGTTCCGGTGGGGTCCATGTCGGCTGCCCATCGGCCGGCACGCCCCCGGGAAAGACACCGGGGCGGATCGGCCGGGAGCCGATGTCGGAGAGGCTCGACCACATGCCGCCCAGCCGCAGGGGCGCGGGGTCGCCAGCGGCCCCGGCGATCAGGGCCCGCTGCCGCGTCTGGATCGATTCAAACCGTGCCAGACGCGCGTCGATCGCCTCGGCGCGGAGCCGCTCGTCCTGGGTTGTCGTCCGCTGCGCGGCCAGCCGGAGCCGTTCCCGGAGCGGGGCCAGATTCCACGACTCGCTCGGTCCCGACACCGCCAGCGACAGGGCGAGATCGATATCGGTGAGTTCGTCGCCGGAGGCGGCCATCGCCCCGCTTACAGCCACGGGCGCTGCGGGGGCCGTGGGATCGAGCACGCTCGTGCCCAGCGGCAACCATCCAGAAAAGAGTCGCTTGGCCAGCGGCATCGGGCCGAGCGTCTGCGGCGGCGGGGGATCGACCACGGCCGGGGCGGCCTCACCGTCCACCGGCTCCACCGACTCACCGGACATGGCCAGCACTTCGGCCAGTGCGTCGCCCGCTTCCCGCAGGGCCACGGTTGCTTCGGCAGCGGCGGCGGCGGTCTCGGCCTCCGCGTGGGCATTGACGGGCGGTGGTGGTGCGAGCTCTGGTGGCAAGTCGATGTCGGTGGCCCGCACCCAGCGATACTCGCCGGCTGGCGGCTCGATCCGCACCCACAGCCCGGCATGGCGGCCGCCGGGAATCCGCACCATCTCCAGCACCCGCACCCGCTCGCCCGCCTCGAGCCGCACCTGGGCGACATGTCGCAGATCGTTGAGCTGGGATCCCACCCGTGAGACCGCGCCATCGGTGACAACCACGCCCACGAAGCTCTGCCGCGGAGCAGTGGCCGCCTGCTCGCGACTGTCATCAGCAGCTGCGTCATCGAGTGCCGCCTCGTCATCGACGTCGGCGGCCCGCAGCCAGCTGAAACTCCCCTGCACCGGACGCACGGCGCAGAAGCCGGCCGGATCGATGGCCCACACCTCGACCGAATCATCGCGGAGCAGCCGCTCGGTGGGATAGAAATCGTCGCTCGGCCCGGCGCGAAGGTAGGTGTGATCGGCGGTGACGCGCACGCTGAGAGGAAAGCGATCGGTCGTCTCACCGGCGCTGACAACCGGTACGGAGAACCCACAGGCAACAAGCAGGAACAGGAAGAACAGTCGGTGTCGCATCAGCATCGGTGGACAGTCGGCGATCCCGGAGAAATCGGCCGGGAAGATGAAGATCACGCGACATGGCGTCAAGACAGGGTGGCAATCTGGGGCACGCGGAGCGAGGCCATGGATGGCTCGCTCCGCGTAAAAAAGACGCGTAGACGAGGCTTGGGCTTCCTCGTCTACGCGTCCGGTGTGGGCCGGCGTACCGCCCCGACGACCCGTCTTGTAGACCACCACCCCCCGATCCTCAACCCGCGAATTTTCTCCTCCACAGGCCCTTGGGCCGCGGCGCCAAAAGAGGCAAAACAGGACAACCCTAACGGGGGGATCGCCTGGGTGGCGTGGCGGGCAGGGCAGGCTACGGTGAGACGGCCGCCCGCGATGCATGCTGGTGCCAGCATGGAGTGCCTGCGGGCTCGGCCAGAGACGCCGCTCTGCGACCTCCTACCACCGCTCGGTGGGCCGCTCGAGGACTTCCCGCATCACGACGATCTGTCGAATCGTCGCCGGGTCACGCAGCAGGGTCGCGAGTGGCGGCGACGGTTTCGTCGGCGTCGCCAGCGCCGGCGGTTTGTCATCGAGGCTCAGCGGCGCCTCGTGGGCCAGATCGTGGGCGAACGCCTCGTCGACATGCCGCGCGATGTCGGTGTCGATGATCGGCGGCCGTGCCACATCGGTCACCACCGGGGCCGGCAAGGGGGAAGGTGTCGCCACCGGATCGGCGCCGCGGGGAGGTTTGACGGCGCCACGCTGCCGTCGCGATTCACCGCGCCGTCGCGGGCGGCGGTCGGGCCGCTGCACGGAAGACGTGTCCTGCGATTCATTGGCTGCCGGGCGGCCACCCCGACGGCCCGCCAGGAATTCCTCGATCTCGCGTTCCAGTCGGGCCCGGTCACCGGGCCGCATTTCGATCAGTTCACCCGGATCACCGTTTTCACCACGGACGTCGTCGAGGACGTCGGCAGGCGGGAGACGGCGCGGCGGCGCCGGGGCCGGCTGGCGGCCACGACCGACGGGCTGAGGCTGCTCGCCCCGGTTGGCCGGCCGCCGGAAGATCGCAAACACCTGCGAGAGAATCCAAAACCCCACAAACAGCGCCGGGAGGAGACCCTCGAGCCAATCGAGTCCGGCGGCGAGCATGGCAGTGGTCATGTCGGCTCCTCGCAGGCATGTGGCCCGCGTTGCCCAGGTTTCGTTTAGCTGGCGGCCGCGGCGGTGGGCAGCTGCCCCGTGGCGATCGTCTGCCGCATGTTGGTGTCGGCCTGCAGGTTGCGGAGCTTGTAGTAGTCGAAAATGCCGAGCTGGCCGGAGGTGAGCGAATCGGCGACGGCCTTGGGCACCTCCGCCTCGGCGTCGACGAGCGCCGCCCGGCTCTCCTCGATGCTGGCGATCATCTCCTGCTCCTTGGCGACGGCCATCGCCCGCCGCCCCTCCGCCTTGGCCCGGGCCACGCGGGTGTCGGCCTCGGCCTGGTCGGCCTGCAGTCGCGCCCCG
>CAYZFV010000213.1:0-7660 GCA_964477765.1 uncultured Candidatus Kuenenia sp. | reverse complement strand
GGGCCGCCAGCCGTCAGCCGGCGACGACATGGTAATCGGCGGCGATCGTGGCGCAGGTCGCCTTGGCGGAGTTGACGACCCCGGGCACGCCGGCGCCCGGGTGGGTTCCCGCTCCGGCCAGATAGAGCCCGGGGATGTCGGGATCCCGGTTGTGGGGACGGAAGTAAGCGCTTTGCGTGAGCCGCGGCGCGACCGAGAAGGCCGACCCGTGGTGGGCGCTAAACTTGGCGGCGAAGTCGGCGGGCGTGAAGTGGCGGCGGGGCACGATCGATGCCCGGGGGCCCGGCAGATGCCGCTCGAGCGATTCGAGGATCGCGTCGCCATAGCTCGTGGCTACCGCATCCCAATCGATCGCCGCGTTGCCGAGATGGGGCACGGGGCTGAGCACGTAAAACGCTTCGCCTCCGGCGGGAGCCATGCCCGGGTCGGTGACCGTGGGGGCGTGGAGATAGAGGCTGAAGTCGTCGGGGAGCCGCGGGCCGTGAAAAATATCTCGCAGCAGGCCCTTGAACCGCGGCCCGAACAGGATCGTGTGGTGGGCGAGTTCGGGATACCGCCGGTTCGTGCCGAAGGAGAGCACAAACAGCGGCATCGCCCACGACATCCGTTCCAGCCGCCGCTGCCGTCGCTCGGCCCCGGCGACGCCGCGGTAGAGCTTCGCGTAGGTGTGGTGGACGTCGGCATTCGAGACGACGACGTCGAACGCCTCCGGCGGCAGGCCGGCGGCATGGACGACATGCTGCGGCGCGCTCGCGCCGGGTCGCAACGCGACACGATCGACCGGGGTCTCGAGCCGGAGCGTGCCCCCCAGATCGGTGAACAGCCGGACGAGGCCGCGGACCAGCGCCCCCGTGCCGCCCTCGGGGAAGAACACGCCCCACTGCCGCTCGATCCAGTGGATCAGCGTGTAGATGGAGCTGGTGTCGAGCGGGTTGCCACCGACGAGCAGCGGATGAAAGCTGAACGCCTGGCGGAGGTGCTCGTCTTTGACGAACCGCGAAACCTGGGCATACACGCTCCGATCGGCCCGCAGCCGGGCCAGGTGCGGCGCGGCCCTCAGCATGTCGGTGAAGCTCAGGAAGGGGACGGCGCCGAGTTCCTCGTATCCCTTCGCGAAGACCTGCCGCGCATAGTCGGCGAACCGCCTGTAGCCATCGACATCCCCCGGGCTGACGCGGCGGACCTGCTCGATCAACCCCGCCTCGTCGGCGACGTAATCAAACGAGACGCCGTCGGTCCACTGGAGGCGGTAGAGCGGCGTCACCGGCAGGAGGCGAACGTAGTCCGCCATCTTTCGCCCGGACAGTTCGAACAGTTCTTCCAGGCAGTGGGGAGCGGTGATGACGGTCGGCCCGGCGTCGAAAATGAAGCCGCCTTCTTCATACACGGAGGCCCGACCGCCCGGCTTGTCGTGGGCCTCGTAGCACACGGTGTCGAAACCCATCGACTGCAGGCGGATGGCCGCCGCCAGGCCGCCGAAGCCGCTGCCGATCACGGCAGCCCGCCGCCGCGGGCTGCTGGCCGACTCGCGGGCCTGCCGACCGGCGACACTCGCCACGCCCATCAAGTCGCCTCCGCCACGGCCGGCTGCGTGGCGATCCGCAACACGTCGGTCACCTCGGCGAGTCGGCCGGCCCGGCAGTCACCGGCGGTCGCGGCAGCCAACAGATCCGTCGCCCGCTCGAGCCGGGCTTGAATCGCGGATGCCGCATCTTCCTGCGTCGCCGCGAGAAGATCCTTGGCGAGCGAGCGGAGCGAGGCGAGAGGGGCGGACGGCCGCGCAAGGCGCTGCTGCAGCGCGGCAAACCGCTCCGCGGAGAGCCGGCCCGCGGCCCAGGCCCACGGCCAGGTGACCCGCCGGTTGCGCATGTCGTCGCAGCGTTCGGCACCTGCGACAAAACCGGAGAGTTCGTCGAGATCGTTCTTCATCTGCAGGCAGATGCCGATCCGGCAGCCGAAGGCGGCGGCGGCACGCAGCGCCGGCGGGTCGCCCGCCGCGGCATGGGCTCCACACCAGGCGGCCAGCGACACGAGGCGGCCTGTCTTCCAGCGCGAAATCGCCAGCGCCGTGGCCTGCGCCTGCCGCGGTGTCACCTCGTCGATTCGCGTCGAGAGGTCGATGGCCTGCCCCTCGTGGCATTGCCGAGACACCTCGATGAACTTTGTCAGCACGGCGGCCGCGCGGGCCGGTTCGGTGAACGCGGCCCCGGCAAGCTCCAAGGCCCTGAAATACATCCAGTTGCCCGCGTTGACCGCGCGGGCCGGGCCGACGAGCCGGTGGAGCGAAGGCTGGCTGCGACGTGTGAGCGAGCCGTCCTCAAAGTCGTCCAAAACGAGCGAACCGGCGTGCAGCATCTCGACCGCATCGATCATCAAGGCCGGTGCTTCGCCCCGCCCCCCGGCGAACTCATACGCCCGCTGCAACAGCGTCGCCCGGAAACGCTTGCCGCCGACACCCGGATAGAGGTCGGGAGCAAGCTGGAGGGCCTTCGACCAGCCATGCCGCGTGCGGGCGGTCTGGTGCGAGCGTCCACCGAAACCGAGAGGGTTGGGAATCATGTCAGCCCCGGATCTGCAGGGGAAAGAAAAGACCTGGCAAAACGAATCGGCGCCAGGCCGCTTGGCGGCTGCCCGATGACGATCCGGGCCGCGTCGGCGACCGTAAAGCGGTGCGCGTAAAACCTTGCGATGCGCTCCTCGGGAAGCACGCTGTAGAACCGCCGGAAGATCTTCCAGCGATCGGCCGGCTTCACGAGGCAAAACAACAGCCGGTTGAGAAAGCGGGTGAATCCCCGCCGCAGGGAATCATCGGCAGTGGCCACGGCGAGTTCGGCCGCGACGCGATCGGGGGCCGCCCGGGCGACGATGTCGGCGAAGCGGGCCGCCAGCGGCATCGAGTATCCGGTGGCGGCGTGATACCAACCGCCCGCGTAGCCGCCGGCGACCGACACGCTCGTGGTCCGACCTGGAGCCGCGTAGGGCATCGGCAGGCATCCCCGCTCGGTTCGCACCCGTTCCGGAGCATCGACGCCGGCCTCGGCCAGCCGCGCGGCGATGAAGGCCTCCGCCCGCGTTTCGTCACACCCGGGCTCTTCACTGAAGCGGGTGTATTCCAGCAGCACATGATCAGGGCCAAACGGCAGCTCGTAGAGAAACTCGAAGCCACAGGCCTGATCCTCCCGCACGTCCATCACCGTCGGCTCCACCGCGGGCCAGCGACGACCGATCCGATACTCGTGGCCGATGAAAGACTGGTATCCCACGCCCCGCGACAGGCCGGGCGACGCCGCCCGGCCGCGGCAGTCGATCACCGTGCCGTCGATGATCGGGCCGCTGCCCAGCCGCACACGGGTTGGCGACACGATCTCACAGCGTTCGCCGCTGCGCACGACAAGGTCTGCTCGGCCAGCTGCCCCCGTCGCCAGCCGATGCGTCGCTTCCCGGAGGCCGGCGGATGTGATGGTGGCATAGGGAATCCCGACCCGGCGCGACAGGCCGGGAAACCTGACGAGGTAGCCCGGCCAGCGGTGGGCGACCAGCGGGTCGAACCAGACACGCGCCGGCTGCGGAATGTCCGACTCGTGAAACGACCAGGTGTGGTTTCCACAGATGTCGGCGGCCTGTTCGACGAGCACCACCCGCGCCTCGGGCCGATGGTGCGCGATCGCATGCGCGAGCAGGCAGCCCTGGAGGCCGCCGCCGACGATCACGTGGTCGAACCGCTCGGCGACGCTCACAGGGCTGCCCCCCATCCGAACGACCGAGGCATCCGCTTTCGGCTCGTGCGGGCGATGATCGGGCCGACGCCGGGCAGCAGAAGATGCGGCAGGGCGACGCCGCTCAGGCCGACGAAGGTGGCACGGATCAGCGTGTCATTCCAGGTGGAGGCCTGCAGCACAAGATAGGTCGCCAGCGCAATGAGGCCGATCGCCAGCGCCGTGAGCGGCGCCAGGCTCACCGCCAGCTGCGACCAGCTCTCGCCCAGTTCCCGCCGCAGCCTGCGCAGGCCGCGGGCCGAGTGCCAGCCGCAGAAGTAGACGATGAAGCCCACAATGGGGCTCGCCACCGCAAACAAGGCCACGAGCGAGGCAACAAGAAGATTGTCGAGCAGCAGCACTCGACGCCGGCGGCCGCCAGCGGCGAACGCGACGCAGGCCTGCCAGCCCCACGCCACCGCAGCGATCGTCAGCATCACCCACGCACAGGGCACCAAGCCATCGATCGCCCGCTGGATGGCCGGCCCGAAACCGTGCGGGGCGGTCAGCGAGAGAATCCGCACAACCTCTCCGGTCTGGAAAGCGACCGGCATCCAGATCACCAATCCACCCCGGGCTATGCGGAGAGCCGACCGGGGGATGATCGGGCATTTCACCAGCACCGGTTCCTCCTGACCGAAATGCCAGGCCGAGGCGAGGAAAAACACGAGGATGGTGGCGGCGGGGGCGAGGAACCATCCCCCGACCACCACCATGCCAATCGTCAGATACCCGGCGAGGAACACACCCCACCAGGACGGCCCCAGGAGGGGCTCGAGCCGAGGTCGGGCAAACCGGTGGTCCGCCGCCCCGTGGGGCAGGCCGATTCCCGCCACGAGCAAGGCGAGCACGCCTCCCTCGGCCAGGGTCGGCGAGCCGGAAAAAAAGCACGCGGCCCCAAGCAATGCCCACGTGAGCAAGGTTATTGAGGCCGCGTGCATGTCGTCACTCTCTATCTGTCATCACTCTCTATCGCGGAGAGGTCGAGCCGATCAGGCGTACGCCGCCTCGGCCGACGCAGTTTTGCTGCTCTTCGCCCGGGCGATGAAGTAGATCAGCACGCCAAAGCCGGCCTTGGCGGTCATGTCGGCGATCGCATATCCGATCTGCAATGCCACCACGCCGTCGGCACCGACTTTACCACCAGCCTTCGCTGCGAGAGCCTCTTCAGTACCACCGAGCGCATACGCGATCGGATAGACGGCCCAGGTGATCAGCAGCACCAGCCGGCAAATCTCGATCAGCTTGCGGGCGGCAGGCGGCTGACTGTCGAGCGACTTGGTCAGCTCAACCCACAGCACGTAGAGGATGTAGAAGAACGGGACGGAGGACAGTGCTCCCCACACCACCCGCTCGGTCCACCGCGATGGATCGGCAATCACTTCACCGGGATATCCGAGGGCGATCATCGCCGCGGCGGCGATCACGAGCCGGGTCAGCAGGCTCGTAGCCTTTGACGCCTGCAGCCGGAGCACGGCCACGAGCTCCACCATCAGGAGCGGCACGGTGAGAATCCAGTCGGCGTATCGATAGAAATCGTTGAACGCCGCGCCGGTACCCACATACCCGGCTCCACCTTCCGCCAGCGAGTAGGCATCATTCCAGCTGTGCCGGATCATAAAGTAGTGGTAGCAGGCGATCGACACCACCAGCCCCGACACCATCAACGCGGGCCGGTATTCCGGATCGACGTTGGCCCGCGACATGAACAGAAAAAGAGCCGCAGCTCCCATCGTGGCGACCGTCATCGAAAAGATGTTGTCTACGGCGTTGTACTGGAAAATCGACAGGTCGGGCATGGTCGCCCCCAACAGAAAAAACCCCTCTAGCATCTCATCACCTTCGAATGTGAGGTCGTGAATGTTGGCCGCCGCCCACAATGTGCCGCGACCCGCCGGAGATCATAGGCGCTCGTCGATGCCGTGCCAAACCGCCCCCGGGAAAAAGAAGGCCGGCCATTCCTGCCGCCCGGCAGCGGCCCGCCGCAACCAGCGGCATTGGCCCGAGAAGACGCGGCTCTCCGCGACCGTTTGCCGGCATTCCCCCGTACTCGCCTCACTCGATCAGGAGCGGCTCAGGCATGAACGTGACCACCGGGATCAGCAGGGCAAAGAGGCCGACGGTGGTGCGGACAAGCCCGAGTGGCCGGCCGTCTTGGCGGATCGGCGGATGGTCGGTGCCCATGAGCATCACGATCACCACCATCGCGATCCAGTTGTAGAGCCCCAGCAGAGCAATCGCCACCACCGCTCCGGCCAACACACCGCGGGCGACCCACTTCGACTGCCGGCCAAAGATCGCGTAGCTCACATGGCCGCCATCGAGCTGGCTGACCGGGATCATATTGAGCCCCGTCACGAGCAGCCCCACCCAGCCCGCCATGAAGAGCGCGTTGGGCTCAATGCCCTCAGCGGCGTCGGGCCGCACCGTGGCGAGCATCCAACGGGCCAGCGGCGAGAGCGCAAAGGGGCTCGAGTCGCTCGGCGTGCCGAGCAGCATTCCCACAGCCATCACGGGAATCGCGACCACGAGCCCGGCGAGCGGCCCAGCGAGCGCGATGTCGAAGAGCTGCCGGCGGTTGGCCCGCGAGCCTTCCATGCCGATCACGGCGCCGAGCGTGCCGGTGAGCAGAACCGGCACCGGCAGGAAGAAGGGCAGCGTGGCCGGGATGCGGTGCCACCAGGCGGCGATGAAGTGGCCCGCCTCGTGCGCCGTGAGCACCGCCATCACGGCCAGCATGTAGGCGACGCCCCGCGGCCACTGCTGGCCGAGCTTCGCGGCCACGTCGTCGTCGAAGCCCAGCAGCATCGGCTCCCAGCCCACCACGCCGGCGGCAAACGTCGTGAGGCAGGTGAGACCGTAAAGGATCGCCTGCAACTGGAGGCGTCGGATCCAGGGCGGCCGGCCGCGAATCCGCCTGGTCGACGCCACCCGCTCTGCCGCGGGATCAGTCACCGGCTGGTCATTGAGGAAGGGCTCGGGCTGCATGGCGGCCGAGGATACCGGTTTTTGCCACCTCACTGGTACACTGCGATCGGTTATTCATCACCATGCCGCGGCCCAGCACGGACCGGTTTTCAGGCTTCAGCTTCCAGGAGATTCTTCGATGCGTCGACTCGCTTCGCCCACCAAGACCGGTGTGGCTGCTCCCCTGCTCTACCTCGCGATCATTGTGGCGACGGTTGCCGCCGGCCAGCCACCTGCCCGGGCCGACGAGCCGACGGTGCTCGGTGTGGTGGCTGTTGATGGCTATGCCGATTTGAAGAAACAACTCGGCTGGCTCGGGGGCCAGGTTGGTCAGCCGGGGCTCGCAGCGATCGCCGAGTCGCTCCTGATGGTGGCGACCCAGGGTCGTGGGCTTGCCGGGCTTGATGTCACGCGGCCGCTGGGAGCGGTTGTCACGGTCGCCAACGGCATGCCGATCGTGCATGGCTACGTGCCGGTGAAAAACCTCGACAAGCTGCTGGAGTCGCTGCAGGGCACGCTGGGGCTGGCGGAACGCGACGGGGACGCCCGCCGAGTCACGCTGCAAAATGGCATCCCGCTCGAGTTCACGGAGCGAGCCACCGCAGGCGGCACCTGGGCCGTGACGGCGATTCCCGGCAGCCCGGCCGGCGTCGCCGATCCGCTGCCGCTCCTTGAGCAGGTGGTGGGTCCGTTCTCACTCGGCATCCGGCTGTTTCCCAGTGTGATGCCCGAGCCGCTGCGGCAGCAGCTCGAAATGATTCTCGAACAGGCCGCCAATTCGGCCGGTGAGCAGGATCAGCCGATCGACCCGGCGGCGATCCGCGGGTTTGTCACGAATCTTCAAGACACCGAGTCGCTCGAGCTTGGTCTGGCCATCGACCCACCCGGTGAACAGGTGTTTGTGGAGACAAGTTCGGTGCAGGTGGCGGGCTCGGCGG
>CAYZFV010000212.1:0-3457 GCA_964477765.1 uncultured Candidatus Kuenenia sp. | reverse complement strand
GGCATGGACCTCACCGCCCTGCCCGCCGGGTAGACGCCAGGAAGCACCGGGCGCGAGCCTGGTGGCTGAAACAGCATCGACTGCCGCGTCAGCCCGCCGGCTTTCTGGGGGCAGCATGGAGACCCTCCTTCAAAAACCGGCCCGGGGCCGCCATACTGTCCTCCCGTGCCCATTTTTTGAAGGAGCCTGTCCGCATGTTTCGCAATCTCAGCATTTATGGCCTTCCCTTGTCAGGCCGCCCGAGTGAACTGATCGAACTCGCCTTGTCGTTCGGCTTCGAGGCCCTCGATCTCGACATCCTCGACTTCCAGCGGCAGGCCGACGCCTTCGGGGCCGAACACGCTCGCCGGCTGATGGCCAGCGCGCGTCTCAAGGTGGGAAGCTTCCGGCTGCCGGTGGATCTGGCTGCCGACGAGGCGACCTTCGCCGACGCGATGAAAATGCTGCCGGACCGCCTCGATGTGGCACAGGCGGCGGAGGCCAGCCGCGCCGTGGCCACCGTGGAGCCCGCCTCCGACGACCACGGCTTCAAAGACTTCTTCGATCTCTACCACACACGGCTCAATGCGATCGGTGACCAACTCACCTCACGGGGCATCCAGCTCGGCCTGGCATTGCGGCCCGAGGCTGAGGCCCGTGCCGGGAAGGCCCACCAGTTCATCACCACGTTTGAGGAGTTGCTCGGGCTGGTGACAACCGCGCATGCCCAGGTGGGCGCGGTGGTCGATGCCTGGGCCCTGCATGTCACGGGTGAACCGCTCGACGTGATCGCGAAGGTGCCGGCAGGGCGGCTCGTCGAAGTGCGGGTGTCTGACGCGCCGCGGGAGGTGGCGGGCGGCGACCTCACTGCCGAGCAGCGGCTCATGCCCGGGGAGACGGGCGCGATCAACGTGGCAGCCGTGGTGAAGGCGGCCCAAGCGGCTGGTTTTGATGGTCCGGTGACCCCGTGGGCCAATCGGGCCACGCTGGGTGGCCGTGGCCGGGAGAAGACCGTGCGGCTCGCCGGCGAGAGGATGGAGGCCCTGTGGCGGGCGGCCGAACTGCCGATCGTCACGCCGTGGTTCATGCCGGTCGCCAAGGACGAGGCCGTGTTTGCGGGCGTCGGCGTCGATGGCGAAGGTGATGGCGATAAGAGCTCCGGCGACGCGTAGGTCTAGCCTGGCTCGCGGATCCACTCCACCTGGGGCGCCCCGCCGCCATTGACCGCTGAGCCGCGGATGAATTCCGACATGTAGCGGAGCGGCTTGCCCGGCCGGTCGGAGTCGCGAAAGTTGTCGCCCTTCTGCAGGATCGGCAGCGGGTCGGGCATTTCGCCGAAGGCCCGCGTGCCGGCGGCCTGGCAGGGAAACCAGTGGCCGGTGCCCGCGGCGTCTTCGAGATAAAACTCGGGGTAGCAGTGGCCCTCGACCCACACAGTGCGGGCCGGGATCCCCTCGGCCCGACACATCGCGATAAAGAGGCAGGGGAGTTCCTCGCAGTCGCCCCAGCCGTCGGCCAGGGCCCGCGCGGCCCCCTTGAGGTCGCCGTTGCGGTATTCCACCGTCTCGCGGACGGTGTCGTAGATCTTCTCCACCTTAGCCCAGCCGTCGAGCCCGTCGGTCGAGGTCTTGGCGAGCTTCTTGATCTTGGGATGTCGCGACTCGATATAGGGGCTCGGCCCGAGGAAGATCCGCAGGCTGCGGTCGGGCTTGGCGGGAATAAGCAGCGCGGCCGGGTCTTCCGGCGGCAGGATCGCGGCCCTGGTGAGTTCGAAGGTGACGATCGCCCGGGCTTTCGTGCCCGCCTTGAGGCTGGGGATTTCCACGATCATCTGGGAGACGCCGGTGGGCAGCGTGCGGAAGCGGAGGCTGCGGACATCGGGCGACACATTTTCCTCGACCACCCGCACCTGCTGCTCCGGCCACTCGCCGGGCACCGGCATCGTGGCGTAGATGTCCCAGAGGCTTCCCCCTGTGGCGCCCACGATCATCCCCACCCGAAACCGCTGCGGGCGGGCATCGCCCAGGCGTGGGCCGCCGGTGGCCGGACCAGCGTCGACAAACTGCCCGCAGGCGGGCGTGGCGAGCCAGGCCGCCAGCAGCGTTGCGACGAGTGGCGGAAGGAGGAGCGTCAAGAATGCGGAGGGCGTTTGACGGTGCATCGGTGTCGATCCTTTCGTCAGCCCGCCGGCTCGCGCCGGCGGCTTTGTGTGATTATCTCGCCGGCTCGCGCCGGCGGCTTTGTGGAGGACGGTAGCAGGGGGCACCGAACGCAAGCCTGGTGGCTGCCTAACAAAAAGCACCGGGCGCAAGCCTGGTGGCTGCCTAACAAAAAGCACCGGGCGCAAGCCTGGTGGCTAAAGCGACCGGAACTGGGCGATCCCAATCCGTATCGGCCACCGCGGGTTGCCAACGGTGGCCCGCACGCAGCGCGACCGGTGGGGCAGGCTGGGGCGCGCGGGAAAAAACGCTCGATTGTTCGGCCTCCAGCGGCCTGCTACACTGCGTGGCTCGATCCACCGTGGCCCGACCGACCCCCCCCTCTTACCCCTTCGCCCGACGAAACCCCCTCTTCATGGTCAACCGCAACCTCATTCGTGAACTGGAACTCGGAGACGATCTCGACAAAGAACTGGAACTGGCCCTCGCGGGCGCGGAAGCCGAGGAATACTCGGTAAGCACCGCAACGCTGGCCCCGAATGCGGTGCTCGAGGGGAAGGTGCTGCGGGTCGACGACGAGTTCGTGCTGGTTGACGTCGGCTACAAGAGCGAAGGACAGATCCCGCGCAACGAGTGGGACGAGGGGGAGCCTGAGCCGCAGATCGGCGACATGGTGAAGGTGCTCCTCGAGGAGTTTGAGGACGGCGCCTTGGAAGAGCAGCGGGGCATGATCTCGCTCTCCAAGCGGAAGGCCCAGCGGATCGAAGACTGGCTCAAGGTGATGTCGACCGTCAAGGAGAATGACGTCGTCACGGGCTACGTGTTGCGGAAGATCAAGGGCGGTCTGCTCGTCGACATCTCGGGCGTCAATGTGTTCCTCCCCGCCAGCCAGGTCGACATTCGTCGTCCGGCCGACATCGGCGATTACTGCGGCCGCGCGATCCAGTGCCTCGTGCTCAAGATCGACGACGTGCGTCGCAACATCGTCGTCTCCCGCCGGACCCTCATCGAACAGGAGCGGACGGAGCGGAAGAAGCAACTCATGGAGGTGCTCGAGGTGGGCCAGGTTCGCCGCGGCATCGTGAAAAACATCGCCGACTTCGGCGCGTTTGTCGACCTCGGCGGCATCGACGGCCTCCTCCATATCACCGACATGTCGTGGGGCCGGATCGGCCATCCCAGTGAGATGGTGTCGATCGATCAGGAGATCGAGGTTCAGGTGCTCCACATCGACCGCGAGCGGGAGAAGATCGCCCTCGGCATGAAGCAGCGGACGGCCAGCCCGTGGATCAAGGTCGCCGAAAAGTATCCGGTCGGCA
>CAYZFV010000211.1:0-23213 GCA_964477765.1 uncultured Candidatus Kuenenia sp. | reverse complement strand
ATCATGAACCCCTACTTCGCCAACCTGCTCGGTCGACGCCTCAAGGCGGCCCGCTGGCTCGCCGCGCTCGTCGTGATCGCCGCCGGTCTTTCCGGCGGGTGTGCCACGCTGCAGATGCCGAAGTGGCCGTGGACGGGCGAAGATGCGGCCGCCAAGGCGAAGGAGGATCATCTGGCCGAGGAACTCGGCGACGATGCCGATTCAGACGTGCTCTCCTCGGAGTATGTCTCGGCCTCCACCGATGCCGGCTTCGACTTCTTGAAGGGTGAAAACATCAAGAAGCGGTGGAAAAAAATGACCGGCCGCGGCCCCAACGAGCCGGTCGCCCGGGAGGCCCTCACGGAGGGCGACGAGCTGTTTCGGCAGGGCAAATACAAGCAGGCGATCTCCCATTACAAGAAGGCGATCGACCGCTGGCCCGACTCGGTGATCGAGGAGGATGCCATGTGGCAGCTCGCCGAATGCCTGTTCTTCACCGATCAGTATCCCAAGGCCGAAGACGCCTACACCGAGCTGGTGAAGAAGTATGCCAACACCCGCTACCTCGACCGGGTCGCCCAGCGGCAGTTCCTGATCGGCCAATACTGGCTCGCCATCGACGAGCGGCTGCCCCTGCCGGTTCTGGTACCGAACGTCATCGATCGCAGCCGGCCGCTCTTCGACACGCCGGGCCGCGCCCTCAAGGCCTTCGAGCATGTGCGGCTCAACGACCCGCGTGGCGACCTGGCCGACGACAGCATCATGGCCACGGCCAACGCCCATTTCGTGGACCGCCAGTGGCTCGACGCCGACTACTTCTACGAACTGCTCCGCACCGAGTATCCCGACAGCGACTTCCTGCTCCAGGCCCATCTCTTCGGCCTTCAGGCCAAGCTCCAGGCCTATCAGGGGGCGGCCTATGAAGGCGGCGTACTCGACGAAGCCGAACTGCTCGCCGACCAGGTGCTCGTGCAGTTTCCAGACCAGCTTTCGACCGCAGACGAGGAACGCGTGATGAAGGCCCGGGCCGAGATTGCGGCCCAGCAGGCGACACGCCATTGGCAGCGGGCGGAGTTTTACGCGAAGGGCAAGCACTATTCCTCGGCTCGGATCTACTACGCGATGATCGCGCGGGATTATCCCAGGACGATGCTCGCCGACCGGGCCCGGTCGCGGCTCGGCGACATCGAGGGGCTGGAAGACGTGTCCGACGATCCGCTGCCGATGCTCACGCAGTTGCTCAATCCCGATTCGCTCAAGGACGCGGAGCTCGATGCCATGGCGGAGGCCGACGAAGTGATCGCCCGCCAGGACACCTCGGGAGCGGGCCCACAGATTCGGTAGCGCGGTGGCTGGCTGAGCGCGGGCCGTGCCGAAAGGTCACCATGGCAGTTCATCGTCGAGTCCGCTGCGGCATCCTGATTGCCACGCTCGCGCTACTCGGCACCGGCTGCGTCGGCTATCGGTTTGGCAACAACACGCTCTACGCGCCCAACGTCCGCACGATCTACGTGCCGGTCTTCCAGTCCGACAGTTTCCGCACCACACCGGGCATCGATCTCGGTGAGCGACTGACGGAAGCCGTCTGCAAGGAGATCGAGAAACGCACCCCCTTCAAGGTGGTCGGCTCGGCCGAGGGGGCCGACAGCGTACTCACCGGCCGGATCGTGGCCGACACCAAGCGGATGGTGGTGGAAAGCCCCACCGACCAGTCACGGCAGGTGGAGATGAACATCCAGGCGCTGGTCACCTGGGCCGACCGCGGCGGCGCCGTGCTGGCGACCGGCGCGGTGCCCGTGCCGGCGGCGAGCGTCGATGTCGGCCAGGCGGCGATGCTCGTGCCGGAATACGGCCGCTCGGTGGTGAGCACGCAGCAGGAGGGGATTCAGCGGATGGCCCGCCAGATCGTCGGCCTCATGGAAGAACCCTGGTAGCGGCGAGATCGCTCCACGCCGGGCTTCACGGTGCCTCTGGAAAGGGTTCGACCGCGTCGCCGTCGTGCAGCTTTTCCTCGACATGGTCCGGCACGGGCCGCTCATCTGTCGGAAAGTGTTTACGGAAGTGCCATTGGCCGGGCTCCCCTTTGGCCTCCGGCCCCCGGGTCTTGACGCACCGCCACGCAACATGTACACCTTACATGTACATAAGGAGGCTGAGGTGATCGGTGTCAACGTGACAACCCTGAGGCAGCACCTGCCGGAATACCTCGCCAGGGTCGCACGCGGGGAGCGACTTTTTGTGACGCTCCGTGGGCGGGTGATCGCGGAAATCTCGCCCCCGACGCCACAGCCCGACGCCGCCGAGACGGCCCGCGGCCGTTTGAAAGGCAGCCTGATCCACTACGACCAACCCTTCGAGCCGGTTTTGCCTGCCGACGACTGGGACATGAATCGTTGATCGTCATCGACACCCATGTTCTGGTGTGGTGGCTGACTCGTGGTCCGGGCCTTTCCCGGAAGGCCGAGCGGACGCTCGCAGCGCATGGTGATCCTGGCCAGATCATCGTTTCCGCAATCAGTCTGCTTGAAATCGCGACTGCGATACGTCGCAATCGGCTGCGATTGAGCATGCCGTTGGATCAGTGGCTGGCGGACATGAACACCCTGCCTGAAATCAGGGTCGAGCCGGTCTCCGCCGACATCGCCGTTCTCGCCGGCGGTTTGGCAGAACCGATGCACGGCGACCCGGCAGACCGGCTCATCGTGGCAACCGCCTCCACGCTGGGAGTACCGTTGGTGACCGGCGACAAAAAACTCCAGGCATACCGGGGCGTCAAAACGATTTGGTGAGCACGGAAACATTTCCCGGTACCATCGCTCAAATGACATTCCCGGCGACCCCGACCCACTGGCAGCTGCGTACCCGACGACTCGAACTGCCGCATGCCGGTGGTGATCTGCGCCGGCCGCTCGTGATGGGCATCGTCAACGTCACGCCCGACAGTTTTTCTGACGGGGGGCGGCACGACTCGGTCGAGGCGGCCGTGGCGCATGGCCTGCGGCTCGTTGCCGACGGGGCCGATATCCTCGATGTCGGTGGCGAGAGCACGCGGCCCTACTCGAAACCGGTGCCCGCCGACGAAGAACTCAGGCGGGTGGCCGAGGTGGTGCGGCGGCTGGCTGCCGAGTCGGGCGTGCCGGTATCGATCGACACCTCGAAGGCGGCCGTCGCAGCGCGGGCGATCGATCTCGGTGCCGAGATCATCAACGACGTGACCGGGTTTGAAGGCGACCCCGCCATGCTCGAGATCGCCCGCTCGAGCGGCGCCGGCATCTGCGCCATGCACATGCGGGGCACGCCGCAGACCATGCAAGACGATCCGCGGTATGACGACGTCGTGGCCGAGATCCATGGCTATCTGGCCGCCCGCCGCGATGCCCTGCTCGCAGCCGGCATCCCGCCGGAAAACATCTGCCTCGATCCGGGCATCGGCTTCGGGAAGACCCATGCCCACAACCGCGAACTGATGGCCCATGCCGGTCGTTTCCTCGACCTCGGCGCACCGATCCTCGTGGGCCACTCCCGCAAGGGCTTCATCGGCAAGGCGATCGAACAGGCGCTGGGGCGGCCGGCGACGCTCGACGAGCTCGACACGGCAACCGCGGCGCTGGCCTGTGACCTGGCCGCCGCCGGGATCCAGATCGTGCGGGTGCATGCCGTGGGGCAGGCGCGGGCGGCGCTCGCCCTGTCTGCTACGATTGCGTCATGAACTCCCTTGCTGATCACTGCCGCGACATCGCCGCCCGGGCCCGGCGAGCCGCGATCGATCTGGCCGGCGTCTCGTCCGACCGGAAAGCCACCTGCCTGCGGGCCGCGGCCGCCCGCATCCGCGCCGATTCAACCGCGATTCTCGCCGCCAACCAGCTCGACCTCGCGGCCGCCCCCGGCTTCGGCCTCTTGGCCGCGGCGATCGACCGACTCACGCTCGATGCCAAGCGGGTCGAGTCGATTGCCGCCGGTGTGGAGGCGGTGGCCGCGCTGCCCGACCCCGTGGGCGAAGTGCTCGAAGAGTCGGCACGCCCCTCCGGGCTGCGTGTCCGCAAGATCCGCGTGCCGCTGGGCGTGGTCTTCTTCATCTACGAGTCGCGGCCCAACGTCACCGCCGACGCCGCGGCCGTCGCCCTCGCCTCCGGCAATGCGATCATCCTCCGCGGCGGCAAGGAGGCCACCCATTCAAGCAGCCGCATCGTCGAAAGCATCCGGCAGGCAATTCTTGAGAGCGGGCTGCCTGTCGATTGCGTGCAGCTGGTCGACACGCCCGACCGCGAAGCCGTGGGGCAATTCCTGCAGATGGACGATCTGATCGACATCGTGATTCCCCGCGGCGGTGAGGCCCTGATTCACCGCGTCTGCTCCGAGGCACGGATGCCGGTGCTCAAACATTTCTCCGGCAATTGCCATGTCTATGTCGACAAGGCCGCCGATCTCGCGATGGCCGAGGCGATCACGGTGAATGCAAAGTGTCAGCGGATGGGCGTCTGCAACGCGGCCGAGTCGCTGCTCGTTCACCGCGACGTTGCCGGTGCCTTCCTCCCCGCCGCGGCCGCCGCCCTCAGAGCCCAGGGCGTCGAGATCGTGGGCGACGAGGCGACGCGGGCGGTCGTGCCCACCGCAGGCCCGGCCACCGAGGCCGACTACGCCACCGAGTTTCTCGGTCCCAAGATCTCGATCGCCGTCGTCGACTCGCTTGATGCGGCGATCGACCACATCAATCACTACGGCTCCCGCCACACCGACGCGATCATCACGAACGATCCGCATGCCGCCGACCGCTTTGCCGCGCGGGTCGACACCGCGGCGGTGATGGTGAATGCCAGCACGAGGTTCAACGACGGCGGCGAACTCGGCCTCGGCGCCGAGATCGGCATCTCGACCGACAAACTCCACGCCCGCGGCCCCTGCGGGACAAAGGAGCTCACCACCTACAAATTCATCGTCACCGGCACCGGCCAGGTACGGACGTGAATACTCCCCCCCAGAAAGCACCGGGCGCGAGCCAGGTGGCCTGCTCTCGAGCCAACCGGTGCGAATCCCGCAAGGAGTTGCCTGTGCCGTGGAGCCGGCGTTGGCGGCGAGCGAAGGCAGGATGCCGAAAGCGAAGCTGGCATCGAGCTCGCGGAGGGCAGGATGCCCTCCGCGAGCGTCCGGCGACGCGGCACGGGCAATCCCTTGCCCACCACCAGACGATGATCTTTTTGCTGTCTCTTCTCGGGAGCCTCCTCTTCACCATGCCCCACCCCCTCGCCGCCGACTCAAGCGACCCCTCTCCCGATCCACACCACTGGCTCGAAGACGTCACGGGCGAAAAGCCTCTCGCATGGGTGCGGAAGCGAAATGCCGAGTGCGTGGCGACGCTGGCAGAAAACGAGACCTTCAGCAATCTGGAAGCCCGGCTGCTCACGATCCTCGATTCCGAGGATCGCATCCCGATGGTGTCGAAGATCGGCGACCACTACTACAACTTTTGGCGGGATGCCACGAACCCGAAGGGCCTCTGGCGGCGGACGTCGCTCGACGAATACCGAAAATCAAAGCCGGCCTGGGAGACGGTGCTCGATCTCGATGCCCTGGCGGCAGAGGAAGGCGAAAACTGGGTCTGGCATGGCGCGACGGTGCTCGAACCGGAGGGGCGGCTCTGCCTGGTTTCACTCTCGCGGGGCGGCGCCGATGCCGACGTCGTGCGGGAATTCGATCTCCAGGCGAAGGCCTTCGTCGCCGGCGGTTTTACGCTGCCGGAAGCAAAGAGCCGGGTCGCCTGGCGAGACGCCGCGAGTCTTTTTGTCGCCACCGATTTCGGCCCCGGGTCGCTCACCACCTCGGGCTACCCGCGGACGGTCCGCGAATGGCGGCGGGGCACACCGCTGGCCGAGGCGCCGCTCGTCTTCGAGGGAGAGGCCGACGACATGAGCGTGGTGGGCTACCGCGATCTGACGCCCGGCTTCGAGCGGGATTTCCTGGTGCGACAGAAGACGTTTTACACCAGCGACTTCTTTTTCCGTCGCGACGGCCAGCTACTGAAGGTCGAAAAACCCGACGACGCCAATGTGGCGGTGCATCGCGAGTGGCTGCTGATCGAGCTGCGAAGCGACTGGAGCGTTGCCGGCAAGACCTACAAGGCCGGGAGCCTGCTGGCAGCCGACTTTGAACGGTTCCTCGCTGGTGATCGCGTTCTCCATGTACTCTTCGAGCCGACGGATCGCACGTCGCTGGCCGCCTTCTCCACCACCCGCAGTCATGTCCTGCTCACCACGCTCGACAACGTCCGCAACCGACTCTTCTCGCTGACGTTTCGCGAGGGTGCCTGGCACCGTGAGCCGCTTTCCGGCGTACCCGAGATCGGTACGGCGAGCGTGATCCCGATCGATGACATCGCGAGCGACGAGGTGTTTCTGATCACGGCCACCGCCCTCCAGCCGTCGACACTCTCGCTCGGCACCGCCGGCCACGACACCGTCGAGCGACTCAAACAGTCTCCCGCGTTTTTCTCCGCCGCCGGTCTGGCCGTGAGCCAGCACGAGGCGATCTCGAAAGACGGCACCCGGGTTCCCTACTTCCAGATCGGTCCCGGTGATCTCCCGCCGGATGGCTCGACCCCCACGGTGCTTTACGGCTACGGCGGCTTCGAGATTCCGCTCCTGCCCGGCTACAGCCCCCTGGCCGGGGCGGCCTGGCTCGAGCGGGGCCATGTGTATGTGATCGCCAACATCCGGGGCGGCGGTGAGTTCGGCCCCCGCTGGCACCAGGCGGCGCTGAAGGAAAAGCGGCCGCGGGCCTATGAAGACTTCATCGCCGTGGCCGAGGATCTCGTGAATCGCAGGGTGACGTCGCCGCGGCATCTCGGCGCAAAGGGGGGCAGCAACGGCGGGTTGCTCGTGGGCAACATGTACGCGATGCGGCCGGACCTGTTCGGGGGCATCGTCTGCCAGGTGCCGCTCCTCGACATGCGGCGGTTTCACATGCTGCTGGCCGGCGCCAGCTGGATGGGGGAATACGGCAACCCCGATCGTCCGGAGGAATGGAGCTTCATCCGGGGCTTCTCACCGTATCACAACATCGATCGAGCCACCGACTATCCGCCGCTGTTGATCACCACCTCCACCCGCGACGACCGCGTGCATCCGGGCCACGCCCGCAAGATGACGGCCCTGCTCGAGGAACAGGGCAAGCAGGTGCTGTATTACGAGAACATCGAAGGAGGCCACGGTGGTGCCGCCGACAACAGGCAGCGGGCCTTCATGGAGGCGCTCGGGTGGACCTTCCTCGCTGATGAATTACAGTAACGGGTGATGACGTGGCTGCTGCTCTGTGTACCGCTGACCGTGCTGCTCCACTGGAGTGATGCTGCTCCGTCTTTGGTCTTCATCACCGCCCTCGTCGCCATCCTGCCACTCGTCGAGATCATGGGCGGCGCGACGGAGCGTCTCGCGGGCCGGCTCGGCCCTGCGATCGGAGGGCTTCTCAACGCCACGCTCGCCAACGCCCCGGAGTTGATCATCGGACTGGCCGGGCTCACCAACGGCCTCGGCTCCGTGGTCAAGGCCTCGCTCACCGGGTCGATTCTCGTCAATCTGCTGGTGGGCCTCGGCTGTGCACTGGTGATCGGTGGCCTGAAGTTTGGTACCCGGCGATTTGACAGGCAGCACCTCCGCACCACCGCCTCGATGCTGCTCCTGTGCAGTTTCTGTTTCATCGTGCCGGCCGTCTTCCAGGCCGGGGTGTCCGATGCGTCGCGAGAGTTGTCGTCGGAGATCGCCGTCGTCCTCCTTCTGGTCTACGCGGTGAATCTGGTCACGACATTTCTCAACCATCACTCGAATGCCGGGGTGGCCCTCCACCCGCGAACTCCGGATGACTTGCGAGTGCCCGTCACCAAGCCGCTCCTCCGGCTCGGCATGGCGGCCGCCGCGCTGGCCCTCGTCAGCGATATCCTCACCGAGTCGCTCCAGCCGATGGCCCAGACCCTCGGCCTCTCCGACGTGTTCAGCGGTGTCGTGCTGCTCGGTGGCGTGGGCGGCTGCGGTGAGATTCTCACGGCGATCCGCTTCGCCCGATCGGGACGGCAGGAACTGGTGCTCGCCGTCACGGTGGGATCGACGATCCAGATGGTGCTGCTCGTGGCGCCGCTGCTGGTGTTGCTGGGGCCGCTCGTCGGCGAGCCGATGGATCTCGCCTTTTCGACGATCGAAGTGGTGGCGATCGTGATCGCCGTGATCGTGGCCCGTGAACTGATCACCGACGGCAAGGTGACCTGGATGGAGGGCGTGCTCCTCCTGGCCACCTACGCGATCTTCGCGTTCGCCTTCTACCACATCCCGGACGGCGGCGGGGAACTCGTTCTGCAGGCCGCCCCGGCCACTCCGGGGAAGTAGGTGACAGCCGCCCATCAAGTGGCCATACTGGGGTCGCTCGTCCGGTGTCGCCCCCAGCCCCTCATGAGGTTCTTCATGACCGAGGTTTCGTTTGCCGACGGGCGGCTCGTCGTCCTCGACCGTCGAGTCCTCCACCATGGGCGGCCCCGCCTCGCGGCGGCACTCCTGGGCCGACTCGCCGAGATCACGGGCGTGGCTGCCGCAAATCTTGATCTCGATGGCGGAACGTGCGTGGTGCGCTGGGATGACCCCACTGTTTCCGCCGGGGATGCCGCCACCGCGTTTATCACCGCCTTGGCCGCCGCCCGGGCCGTGGAGTCGGCGGATGATTCACCGTTGATCGTCCGTGGACCACGGCGACTGCTGTTCCTCGCGGCCGGGGGTGGCTGCCTGGTGATGACGGTCGTCGGAGCAATTCTTCCCGGCGTGCCGACGGTCCCCTTTCTCTTCGCGAGCAGCTACTACCTCGCCCGCTCCTCGCGGCGACTCCACGCCGCGCTTTCCGCCACCCCGGTCTTTGGCAAGATCGTCCGGGAATGGGAGTCTCATCGGGCGATCAGCCGGGAATCCAAGTGGAAAATCGCCGGGCTGACGATCGCGGTGGTCCTCGTGACGATCTCCCTCACGCAGGTGGGCCCCGCGGTCGTCGCCGTCGTCGCCGTCGTCGTCTCCACGACGATGGTCGGCATCTCCCGTCTTCCGGAGATCGGACGACCGGAGATCGGGCGACCATCAGACCGCTGGCGGTTCGGCGGCCGGCTGACCACCCAGAATTTCGTCGACCTTGTTGCGTGCCGCGCGTGACCCGTCGATCAGACCGTGAACGAACGGGTTGTTTTGGGGAACCGACAAGGCGACGAGGGCGACGGGAAAGACCACGCCGTAGGACACGGCATAGCAGGTGGTATACAGCAGGCGATTGGCGAACAGTCCGACCGACGGTAAAGCGGCCTCGGCAGCCTGTCGCGCGGCATGGGCACGATCGGCAACCGTATCAGCCGCAGCCTGCATGGCATCCGCCACTGCCGAAAGCGGATCGTCGGCGGGGGCGTCGTTTACCGGATGGGTGGTGGTGTCATTCATCCTGAGATCCTTCTGAGACGGGAAACATGCTGCACGGCCGGGCTGATAACACCCTTTGTCTTGAAGAATAGTCCGGGGAAACCCTCACTGCAAACGGCCCGCCGTTTTTTGGCGCACCACACAAAACTTTCATAGTTTCCCCCCGTCGGCTCCGCCGCACCGCGTGGGATAGCGCCGCTCCATGTCGTCGAGATACCGCAGCAGCTGCTCGATGCCGTGCCGGCGGATGCCCGGGCAACGCTTTGCCACCCAGCGGTCGACCGAGCGAAACCCGCGGGGCCACAGCATCAGCCCGCCGGCCAACAGGGCTGGCGTGCCGACGAGGCCCGGCAGCACGACTCCCATGACACCGATGGTGACCAGCAATACGCCGATCTCCCGGGGCATCTCGTCAATCCGGCGGGCGAACGCCTCCTCGGCGGCCGTTGCCGGAGTGTCCGCGGTCGAAGGGTCGCCCGCACAGGGATTCATAGCCGCCTCCCGACGCGCGGAACCGCGTACCTCGTATTTGCGGGACGGGCTTTGTCGGTCAGCGCATGCAACGAACGCCGGTAGGTGCCGAAGGTGGTCAGATTGCACACCACCGCCGCGACAAGGCTCGTGAAGCCGAGAAAAAACGCGCCGGCCACGCACAGCGCATTGGGAAGAATCGTGAACCGCCGCACGGTGGCGACGCGACGCATCCGCTCGCGGCCGGCGGCGACCAGATCGGGAATCCTCCCGAGATCACCCGCCAGGATGAAGATGTCGGCGGTGGTCACCCCGGCCCCTCCGCCGAGGTCGATCGTGACGACAGGCCGGCCGATCCCGACAAGGCCGCCCCCCGTTCCGGCACAGGCAATGCGGCGGCCGTCGCGGATCAACGGCTCGAGTGCCGCCTTGATCCCCCCGTCGCCCGTGGAGAGCGTGCCATCGCACCGCAATGCCGCGGCCAGGTCGGCCGCGTCGGTGTCTTCCGGCGGCACCATCAGGAGCGTGGCGATCCCGTGCTCCCGCCGCAAAAGATCGATGACGGCCGCCCCGCGGAGTTCGGCCGATCGGCTGAACTCGAAGGTCGCCACCGGTCGCCCGTCGACTTCAAAGACCAAGGGTCGAAATCCGTCCTTCTCGGGAACGGCCTCATGAATGACGATTTCCCGCTTGCCGGCGCGGGCCAGGATGCGAATGCCCTCTCCGTCACCAAACGACTCCGGCACCACGGAGATCAGGGCGATTCCCTGTGCGGCTGCAAGCCCCGTCAGCGCCTCGCGACGTTCATCGGCGACATGCATCGCGAGACTCGCCGCCCAGCGGATGGCTTCCGTGTGCGAGGCCCGCTCGCCCCGCTTCCGCTCATCCATCGTGGTCGTCTTCCCATCGGTCATGTCACGAACGATCCTCGCGACCTCGAGACGACCGCAGGTGAGGTCTCGCGAGGGCAGAAGCACCAGCGTGTCGATCCTCGCCAAGGCATCGAGAGCCCGCGGTGAGCGGATGACCGCGCCGGCAGCCAGTCCCCGCCCCACCGCCTCGAGATCCTCGAAGGATCCCGCGATCGCCTCACCATTGGAGTAGTCGGGCCGCATGACGGCGACCGCGGTCGTGAGATCTCCCGCGAGCAGGCCGAGGCCGGCGGTCGCGAGCGTCGGCACCGCAAACTTCTCACCGAATGCCTCGGCCTGAAGCGTGGGGGCATGGCGGCCCGGTCGCCATCGGGTGGCCTCCTCGAGCATCCGCCCGATCATGGCCAGGCGGGTCTCCGGCAAGGGCTTTTCCACCTGCATCGAGAGCCGCCCCCCCAGGACCACCGCTCCGGCGGGAATCGCCGCGCCCTCCGCGACGCTCCGCGCCCCCGGCACCCCCGACACGCTCCGATCGTCAATCACGCCGGAGCCCACGACGACCCTCCCATCGGCCGGCACCACATCGCCCGGCTCCAGCGGCAACGGCCCTTCTCGAAGAATCGGCGATTCGGTCATCGGGGCTGCATCGACCACCTGCGACGTCGCCGGGAGCGGAACGGCTTCCTCGATCAGGAGTTGCCGCTCGGCCTCCACGTCTCGACGGTGCCGCCGCCGCCAAAAATCGAATGACCACGCCATGATTCCCGAGGCGAGAAACTGCCCGGTGGCCAGCGTCCCGATCACGATCGCGGTGGTCACGGCCGGCATGCCGATCCGCCGCTGACGCAGATCGGCGGCGGCGGCCTTGAGGGTCCGCAGATTGGATCCCACCAGCAGCACGGCACTCAGGGGGGCGAGCGCCGACACGGCCAGGTCGGTCGCCGCGGCCACGCCCAGCGTGGCTGTCGTGCCGGCCATCTCCCAGGCCGAGGTGACGCGGCCTCGAGGGCCCTTGTCAACCTCTTCCTGCAGTCGGGCGAGCAGCGAATCACCGTCGAACGCGGCCGGATCAACATCCACGACAAGGTCGCTCGACCAGCCGGTCAACCGTGCGGCCCGCACGCCTCTGATGGTCGGGGCCATGCGGTGGACACGGCGGGCGAGGGTCCGATCACGGCGCAGCCGAGGATGGGAAAAACGCAGCCGATCGGCCCGCACGGCCGTCACACACCATGTGGTGAGACGACCACCAACCCGGTGGACGGCCACCGGGAGTCGGGAGCAGGCGTCATCCGGCACCACCATGCAGCGGTTGCCGACCAGCGCCCGCCCCAATTCCCGCAGCACATCGCCCAGCCGTTCGCGGGGCGCGTCGACGTGGATCTCCGCCTCACTCGAACGCGGCTGAAATTCGACCTGCGTCACGTGCGAACAGGCGAACGCCCGCGCCATAAACCGGCGACGCAGTCCGGGATCATCGATGTCACCGCCCGCAAATCGCACCCTGATGGTGCCCAACAGCGGATCGATCACAACCTGTGGGGACAAGGGTGTCATACGAGCGACATGTCGGCCGCGAGGCTGTCTTCCCCCTGCAGATCCCGCGCCGGGGCGGTCGACCCGTGCGGGGTGATGGGGGAGGTCGCCGACCCGTTGGATGTCGTGGTGGCTTCCACCGATGACTCCGGCGAGATCGGGCCATCGACCGCCAGCGTGAGAGCCCGCCGCCGCCGGGCCTCATTCTCTGCGACTTTCCGCATCGGCCACAGGCCGTTGGCGACCGCCGCCATCGCCGTGACGTTGTTGAACAGGACGCTCGCCCAGATGCCGAACCCGGCGGCAAAGACGCCGGCCACACAGATCACGTTGGGAATGACGATCATGTTCCAGCTGCGGCGAACATTGCGGTGCAGGTTGCGGGCGATGTCACGGAGTTCACAGAGATGCGCCAATCCCTCGTCGAGAAACACGATCTGGGCGGTGTCGGTGGCGATCGTCGAGGCGCCCCGCAGTGAGATCGAGACGTTCGCCTTCTTGAGGGCGATCGAGTCATTGATGCCGTCTCCGATGAAGCACACCTTCCGGCCCTCGGCCTGGAGCTTGGCGACGTAATCAGCCTTGTCCGCGGGCAGCACCTGGGCGAAATACCGATCCATTCCCAACAACTCGGCCAGTCGCCTCGTGGGGGCCTCGTGGTCACCGGAGATGATGGCCAGGTGCTTGACGCCCCGCTGCCTCAGACCGGCCACGATCTCCGCCACTTCCGGGCGAATCGCCGCCTGCAGTTCGATGGCTCCGCCCAGTTGGTCGTCGACGGCCACCAACACCATCGTGTTGCCGAGGGCGTGTGCCGTTTCCAAGGCCGCGACCACGTCGGCGGGAGTGTCGATGCCTTCCATGTCGATGTAGCGTCGGCTCCCGACCCGGATCACCCGCCCGTCGATCGAGACGGTGATGCCGAAGCCCACCTTCATCTCGCTCTCACCGACGGAAGGCAGGTCGATCCCGCGGTCGGCCGCCTCGTGAAGGATCGCCAAGGCGATCGGGTGATGAAACTGTTGCTCGGCGGCGGCCGCAAACCGTAACACATCGTTTGGTGTCCACGGTTCACAGGCGTGAATCTGCCCGACCTCCGGCCGCTCGCGGGTGAGCGTGCCGGTCTTGTCGAAGAGGACCGTATCGACCTCGTTCATCAGATCGAGGGCCCGCCCATCCTTGATCAGGATTCCCTTGCTGGCGCACAGCGCGAGGGAACTGAGCATGGCGAGCGGCGCGGCCATGCGAATGCCGGTGCCGAGATCACAATTCACGATCGCCACGCCACCGGCCGGCCCGAGAGCGGCGTAGCCGAGCGCCCCCAGCGCGATCATCGGCGTGGCCGCCGTATCGGCGAGCCGCTCGCCGGCGTGCTGCCGGGCGAGCTTGTAGCCGGCGGTGTCGGAGAGAATCTGTCCGATCTTGGCGCTGGCCGTGTCGGCGCCACTGCTTTCGACGGCCACGAAGATTTTCCCGGCGACCAGCACCGTCGAGGCAAACACCCGCTCGCCGGGCCCCTTCTCCGCCGGCGTGCTCTCACCCGTCAGGGCATGCTGATCGATCATCGCAAACCCTTCCGAGATGACGCCGTCGACCGGCACGACATCCCCGGTGTTGACCACGATCACGTCGCCCTGCTCGAGGTTCGACAGCGGCACCTGCACCTCGACACCGTCCTGCACCACCCACACGAATCGGGGCTGTTTGCCGAACACATTGAGCAGCATCCGCTTCGAGCGATCCTCCGTGCGCTTCACCAGCGTGCGGCCCAGCGCCAGGCACCAGCAGAGCACCGCTCCCGGGAGGATCTGCATCGTACCGAGGCAGCCGATGACGACGATCACGTCGAGCACGTCGCAGCCGATTCGCCGCTCTTCGGCCAGCAGCTGCCAGGCGGCCTTGAAGGTGGGGATCGACGTGTAGGCAAAGAGGGCGGCCGCCGGAATCATCAGGGGCGGGAAGGCGAGCTGCGCCGCGGCGGCCAACGGGAGAGAGACCGAGCAGAGCGCCAGGTCGAGATCGAGTTTGTCGAGCTTCCCGGAGAGGGGTGCACCCGTCAACACGCCGTCGAGGATCGAGACCACCTGCGACCGCGTCAGCTGACGCGGGTCGTAGTCGATGCTGACGGTCGAGAACAGCGTGTTGGTCGAAAACTTGTCGATCCCGAGCACGCTCATCAGTTCCCGCTCGATCGCCTCGGCCACCTCGCCACGGCGATGGATCACCGGATTCCGCACCTTCACATGGCCGATCCGCTCCCGCACCACGCACCAGCCCGACACGATGTCACCATGCCGCTGATACCGCACCACATTCCGCCGGTTGCGTGCGAGTGCGGCGGGCGGCAGCGGGGCACGTCGCGCGGGATCGGCCGCCGAAGGGTCGGTGTCTCGCTCGCGCCGCAGCAGGTCGGAGAGCCGGGAAAGCAGCGTTGCCGGCTGGGTTCGATGCGGCTCGAACTCGATCACGACCCGCTGCTGGTTCCCCTCATTCACCGTCACCCCTTTCACCTCTTCGACGGCGAAGAGGCAACCCAGCAGGCGGTGGCGGGTGTCAGAGTCCGCCGCCGCGAACACGGGCCCGTGGAGGTGAATTTCGCCCGGCTTGGGAAAGGTGATCGTGACGCTCATGAAGCTGCTCGGAATCGGGAAAACGAAGCGTGGAACCGCGGCACCGCAGGCACGACGTCACGTGCGTCGCCGCGTCAGAGGAATCAGGCTGCCGCCGAATCGGCATTGGCCCCAGCCGGTGAATCGGGAGTGGTGCGGAAAAAATCGGCACCAAACGATTCCTGGCCCTGCTGCATCGCTTCCGCGGTCTGCATCGCATCCTTGAGCGCGGTGCCGAAAGCCTGCTGGGCGAACAGCATCGCGCCCGCCATGTAGGGCGCGAGTTTTTCCTTCATCTCTGGATAAAACTTGTGTCCGAGGGCACCGGCGGCGACACCGGCGCAGAAGTAGCCGAATTCCGACTTTGTCATCAACGCGTTCCTGCGACAGGGGGAAAAGGGAAGGGCGGGGAGGGATGGGCTGACGATCGGTGAACGACGTGGTCAGGCGGGCGCCGTGGCCAGTTTGGGCAGTTCCTGTGGGGCCGGAGTCAGCGTCGCGCGGGCCAAATCGACGCCCGCCCGCCCGCCATCTGTCAAGCCGTACACAATCGGGTTGTTGGCGGGCACCAGGCGGCTCACCAACACGGCAGGGAAGACGACCGAATACCCCACCGCGTAGCCCGTCGAATGCAGGCAGACCGCAACGGTCTTCCCCACCGCAGGCAGGAAGCCTCGGGCTGCGGCCCGTGCGTCGGAAGCGCCGGCACGGGCCGCCTCCATCATCGCCCAGACGCTCGACAGTGAGGCGACACCGTTCACTCCGGGAGCATTCATACCGATCATGATTTCATCTCACGTTTTGGGGAACGCCAGTGAACAGGGCCGCCGGGGGGAGTCCGGCAGCCTGGGCAAGAACCCGTTCCACGGTCAAACATGCCACATCTTTTGAATCTAGTTCGGTGAAAAATGGTTCGCAAGGATTTGGCGGGACCGCTCTACTGCTTACAGAATTCGAACGAGCCATCGTGTACCGACGTTTCGGAAACACCAGGGGCATACCCCCCCGAGGTGCGGTCTTTGGCCCCGTTGTGACCGATCGCTCGACGCTCACCGAAAAAATTTATACGAATTTGATGAATCTTGCGGCTCTGCTTTGGCCGACGAGTTTTGCATGCCGGGCTCGTCACGGGCCCGGCCTGATCACGGCACTTGACCGGCCTGATCGAGGTTGGAACGTCCCTGGAAGGATGCACGACCATGAAACCATCGTCCCCACCATCCGCTGATCCTGTTCATCAGGCGGCCGTCGTCGCCGTGCTCGACGGTCGCATCTGCCTCATCACGACCAGCAGCGGAAAGCGCTGGCTCATTCCCAAGGGCAAGCGGCAGGCGGGCTGCGATCTCCGGGAAACCGCCGCCCGGGAGGCGTGGGAAGAGGCGGGCTTGGGGGGCACCGTGAAGGCCGCCCCTCTCGGTGAATATGAGTTCGTCAAGTTCGGCTGCCTGCACCGCGTCGTCGTCTTCCGGATGCGGGTGCGTGAGGCCAAGCGACGCTGGCCGGAGTGCGACAAACGGCGGAGGCGGTGGGTGCGGCCCGGCAAGGCGGTGGCCCGGATCGCCCATGTCGAGCTGCGGGAAATGCTCGCCGGTCTGGAATCGGAGATCGAGCAGGCGGCCTGACGGGCTCGGGATGCACGCACGGAAGAGGCACGGAAAAGGATTGAAACGATGATTGCCGGAAGCCAAAAACGCATTCGTGATCTGCAGGAAACCACGCCTCTTGCCGATGCCGCGCGGAGGGTATTGGCGATGCGGCTGGAGGCCGTTCGCGACTGTCTTGATCGCGCCTTCAACGACACCAGCGATCGGCGGAAGGCGATCCATGCCCTGCGGGTGGCGACCCGACGGGCGGCGGCAGCGATCGACGTGTTCGGTCAGTGCCTGCCGCGGCGGGTGGCCAAGGAGATCCGGCAGGTTGTTCGCGACCTCCGCCGGGCCGTCGGCGCCGCCCGCGACTGGGATGTCGTCCTCCACGAACTCGCCCGGCAGGTGGAACGGGGCGACGTGGCGAGCCGGCCCGCCCACGACATGCTCACCGGCTACGCCATCGCCCATCGAATCCCCGCCCAGCACCGGCTGCTGGCGGCCTGCCCCGATCATCCGTTCGGCTTTGACCGGCTCATGGCGCAGACCGTGGCGGCCGTGCGGCAGCGGGGAGCCCAGCCGGTGGCCCTCGGCAGCCATGTCCGTCCGCTCCTGGCCCGGCTCGTCGAGTCACTCGACACCACGTGCGGCAGTGGCGACGGCGATTGGACGCAACTCCACGAGGCACGGCTGGCCGGCAAGCGGCTGCGCTACACGCTCGAGATCGTGGAAGACTGCCTCGCCGTCGCGACCGACAAGGCCCTCTCCGTCGCGCTCGGCCGACTCCAGGAGATTCTCGGCGGCGTCAACGACGCCTTCAACGCAGCAAACCTCCTCCGCCAGATTCTCGACGGCACCGAAGTGTGCATTCCGCACGTCATGGATCGGTATCGGGAGGTCATCGAGCGGCAGATCGCCGCCCACGAAGAGACGATGCGGAACGGCCGGGAAGCGTTTCGCGGCTGGCTGGGAGAATGGCACTCCGCGGAAATGCTCGACGTGCTCCGCACGATCTGCCCGACGCTCCGCTCCCGGTCGATCGTATGCTCCGTCGGGCCGGATGGCGGCCTCGATGCCGCGTTGCCGATCGCCCGGCCCGCCTGACGCGACCGAGGTGGTCGGCTGCATCGGGTGTCTGCACACAACACCGTCGAGAAGCGGGTACGATACCGCCGCGGCCACGCCGGCCTCAGCCATGGCGAGGAAAAGAAATGATCGACGAGCTTCTTCAGGGCAACGGACGGTACCTGGCAAATGAGTTTAACCCCAACGCCGATTACTACCACGCCATCGCCGATCACCAGACGCCGAAGGTGCTCTGGATCGGCTGTTCAGACTCACGGGTGAGCGAGCACCAGATGACCGGCTCGAAGCCCGGCACGATGTTTGTCCATCGCAACATCGCCAACATCGTGGCTTTCAACGATGTGAACATCAGCGCGATTCTCGAGTACGCGGTCGTGCATCTGAAGATCGAAGACATCATCATCTGCGGCCACACCCGGTGTGGTGGCATCGCGGCAATCGAGGATGGGGTCCGCGAAAACTACATCGCCGACTGGCTCTGCATTGCGACAGGGGCGAAGGAGGCGGCCGACCGGATCGCCCGTGAACGCAACCTCTCGCGGGAGGAAAAACTTGCCGTGCTGACGGAAGAGAACGTCAAGCTCCAGATCAAGCATCTCCGCAACCTGGCATTGCTCCGCAACATGCACGCCAAAGGAGAACGGCCGCGGATCCACGGCTGGCTCTACCGGGTCGAGAACGGCACGATCGACATTCTGGTGGACGGCCGCGGTTCCCTGACGGCTGTCGCGCCGTAGTCCGACGCTCTCGACGAAGATAACTTCGTGATCCACATCGGTGTCGCCCGCCGACGTGCTCGAACGCGAGATCCTCCAGTCGACCGATCAGACCTCGCGGGCTCCCGCCCGGGGCTGGAGGGGTGAAACACAGCCGCCAGCCGGCGGAATGACGCGGGCACTCCTATCGACCGCACATCGCGGCCGTGCCTCCGCGCCCGAGGATCATGCCGAGCGTCAGTTGGCCGCGGGCTGAACAACCGCCGGCGTAGCGCTGGCATCCGACTCCTCGAATCCCACCGCATCAAAGGCGGTTCGAATACCGGCCAGAAACTCCGAGGCGTCGTTGACCGCCCGCTCGGCCCCGGCCCGTGCCGCCGACGCCACCGGGTTGGGCCGTCGGCCGACGAGCGAACGCACGACGGCCGCCGGCACGGTCGCCGTAAAACCGAGGATCGCCCCGCTCGTGTACATCAACTGGCCCAGTGCCAGACCAAACTCTCCGAAACTGCTCTTGCGGACCGACTCCGGAGCAGGCTCGATGCCTTCCACCCGCCCGTTGTCGCGCAGCCACCGCTCCTGAAAGATTCGCCGGGCCGTCTCGTCCACCGAATGCATGAACGTCGAATCGAACAGAAACGACACGGCCGAGCCGACGACCGGAATGAATTCGAGTGCCTCTTCGGCGAGCATGTTGCGGCTGGTGCGTTCGATCAGTTCCTGCTCGCCTTCGAGTGAGTCCGCATGGCTGTCGATCGCCTGATGCAGGCGGCGAAGCACGTCCTGCCGTTCCGCCGGGTCCTGGAGCATCGAGATCTCCAGAATGTCGATGACGATCGCATGGTCAGCCGGCGAATCGAGACGGTAGCCGTAGCAGTGCCCGATTCGGGCGATCGACCGGAGGGCTGCGATCAGCTGCTGCGGCACGTGAAACAAGGGCCCGCCGAGGCTGAATGCCGCCGACTCGACCACCGCGAATCGCTCGGCCCGGGCGGAGAAGCCGGCCGCGAGCCGGTCACAGAAGGAGAGTGGTACACGGGTCAACTCGGTGATATCGCCCACGCCGGCCGTCCGCGCGACCTCGCCGATCGAGTCGGCTTTCGAGGCCACCCGCCCCATCGAGGTCACGAGTTTCGCGACGACCCGCCGCGGAATGAAGTGCCCGACCACCCATGTCACCGGCGCCGTGGCCGTGTCGATGACCGCCGCCAGGCGACTCGGGGCCGCACTCTTCCAGGTGGCGATCGCCGCGATCTGTTCGGCCTCATACCTGAGTTCACCGGACGGCAGCGGGCTGGAGTCGATCCCGCCGTTGTCAGACTCGTGTCTCTCGGTCATCGCGTCACTCCTCTGGTTTATCCGTCTGCCGCCGCGGCGGCGAGCCGCGGCTCTGCAAAGAGTGTGTTCACTGGACGGAAGCGCCGCAACCGCCGCCGGCATGAATCACACAATTCTCCCCACCCTGCGGGTGCCCGGCATCGACGCCCGGGCAGGAATCTGTGCCGCCTCAGCGATCCCGCGGGGATGGTGCCTGTCGTCCCCGCAGGGTCCGGCAACGGTCGCTGCAATAGCGGACCTGCTCCCAGCACCGCTCCCATTTTTTCCGCCACGTAAAGGGGCGGCCACACGCCGCGCAGATCTTCTCCGGCAGCGGCCCGCGGCGGCTCATGACGACACCGGCACCCGCGCGGTCGCCGGCTCCAGCGGCGGAAGCGCCTCTTCCATCACGCTCTTGACCCGTGGCCAGAGGAGCACGGCCTCCACCACCATCCAGGCTTCCAGCAGCAGCATCACCGCCGCCACGGCCACGAGCATCCCATTGCCCGCAGCTGCCCACCGCTGCATGTCGTAGAGCAACGCCCAGGCGGGCATCGCGAGCATGAAGACGGCCGGCACGGCGGCCATCCAGGTGGGCAGGCCGCGGCGGTGGAGATAGAAGCAGATCACGATGAGTGAGAGGCCGGCCAGCAGCTGGTTGGTCGCGCCAAACAGCGGCCAGAGAATGAGCCCCCCGGTCCCGAGCGTGTCATAGGTCCAGGGCTTGCCGGGTGCGGGCATGAGCGCCAGCAGAAAGGCCGATGACACGGCAAACAGCGTGGCCCCGTGCGGCGTGGTGAGCCATCGCAGCGGATTGACCGGCGACGCCCGCCGGGGCCCGCCCGTCTTCCACAGGAGCGTGCCCGCGAGTTCCTGCACCACATACCGCTGCAGCCGTGTGGCCGTGTCGAGCGTGGTGCCGGCAAAGCTGGCCACGAGCACGCCCATCAGGGCCTGGGCAAACGTGGCGTCGATCCCCATGCCCTTCAGGAAGTTGGCGGAGCCGACCACAAAGGCGGCGATCGCGGCGCCCCCGGTCACCTTCGTCCAGTCGGCATAGATCGTGTTCCACAGGGGCTGGCCGGTGAGCCCCGGGTAGGCCTGTTGCCAGCCCAGCCCGATGCCGGCCCCCACGGCGACGATCACCAGCGTCGCCAGAAAGGCCTCGAGCAGCATCGAGCCATAGCCGACGGCATGGGCGTCGGTCTCGCATCGCAACTGCTTGCTGCTGGTTCCCGAACTCACCAGGCAATGAAATCCGCTGATCGCCCCGCAGGCGATCGTGACGAACAAAAACGGCACGATCGGCGGCGCACCGGTCGGATGCAGATTGACCGCCGGGGCGACCATCGCCAAGGGCGGTCGGCTGGCGACACCATCTGCGACCGGGCCGCCCGACACCGTCACCACCACCAGCCCGATCACGATCAGCCCGAGGCTGGCGACGAGCTGCAGGCTGTTGATGTAGTCCCGTGGCTGGAGCAGCACCCACACCGGCAGCACACTGGCGACATAACAATAGGCCAAGAGCACCGCCACCCAGACCCACACCGGCCAGACGGCCACCGTCTCGTTGATCGAGCGAATCGCCGCGCCCAGCCAGCCGCCCGTCCACACAAGACCCGGGCATCCCGCGCCGAGCCACACCGTGGCGATCATCACGGCCAGCGCGACCAGGCTCGGCAGGAGAAGATTCCGTCCGGCCCGATGCACCCGCAGCCCGATCCAGATGGCGATCGGAATCTGGAGAAAGACCGGCAGCACCGATTCGGGAAACTGCACGAACACGCTCGCGATCACCCAGCCGAAGATCGCCAGCACCACCCACAGCGCGAAGAGCAGGAGCACAAGAAACAGCAGCCGCACCCGAGGATTGAGCAGCCGGCCGGCCACCTCGCCGATCGTCATGCCGCGGTTGCGACAGCTCACGACCAACGCCGCCATGTCGTGCATGGCCCCCACGAAGATCGAGCCGACAAGCACCCACACCAGCGCCGGCACCCAGCCCCACATGATCGCCAGCGCCGGCCCGACGATCGGCCCGGTGCCGGCGATGCTCGTGAAATGATGGCCGAAGACGATCGCCGGCGGCGTCGGCACGTAATCGACGTCGTCGCGCAGCTCCGCGCTCGGCATCCGTGCGGCGGCATCGAGCCGAAAAATTTGCTGGGCCAGCCAGCGGCCATAGGTGGCATAGCCGGCCATCAGGAGCAGGCCCGCACCGAGAACGATTGCGAAGACGGTCATCGTGACGAACGCTCGAGAATGAACGGGTTGAAGCAAAAAGGGGCCCGCTGCCTATACTGTCGCCGCTCCCGACCATCATGGCGAATCACCGCCCTGCCGTCGATCGCGGCCACGCGGATGGCCGGGAACGAGTCGCTCCCCCTTTCATTCAATGTCCCTCTCGAACCGGAGATTCCATGCCCCCCTCGCTCGAAAACGTCGTCATCATCGGAAGTGGCCCCGCCGGCTGGTCGGCCTCGATCTACGCGGCCCGCGCCCAGCTTCAGCCGCTCTGCTTCGAGGGGGCGATTACCGAGGAGAACCGCATGGCCGGCACGCTTCCTCTCGGCCAGCTGGCGCTGACGAGCGAGGTGGAAAACTTCGCCGGCTTCCCGGCCGGGGATCTCGGGGTGTTCCTCGACTCCGCCCTCCCCAAGGAGCGGCGGATGATGATGCCGCCGCATGAGGGCCATGGCGTCACGGGGCCGGAACTGATGGAACTGATGCGGCAGCAGGCGGCGAACTTCGGCACCCGGATCATCACCGACGACATCGTGAAGGTCGATTTTTCCAAACGGCCCTTCACGCTCTATCCGGCGGAAGGCGAGCCGGTGCAGGCCAAGGCGGTGATCGTGGCGACCGGCGCCAGTGCCAACTGGCTCGGCCTGCCGAGTGAGGAGAAGTTCAAGAACTGGGGCGTGAGCGCCTGCGCCGTCTGCGACGGCGCCCTGCCGCGGTTTCGTGACAGGGGCCTCGTCGTCGTCGGTGGCGGTGACTCGGCGATCGAGGAGGCGACCTACCTCACGAAGTTTGCCAGCACGGTACACCTCGTGCACCGCCGTGATGAGTTTCGGGCCTCGAAGATCATGGCCCAGCGGGCTTTCGACAACGACAAGATCACGATCCACTTCAACACCACGCTGGTGGAGGTGCTCGGCGACGATGCCCACGGCGTGACGGGGGTGCGGCTGGAGAGCACCGTCGAGAAGGGCGAGGAGACGACGCTCGACGTCTCGGGCGTGTTCCTCGCGATCGGCCACACGCCCAACACCGCCTTCCTCGATGGGCAGCTCGAGCTCACGCCGAAGAAGTACATCGTGTGGACAAAACACTTCCGTACCGACACGAGCGTGGAGGGCGTGTTTGCGGCGGGGGACGTGGCCGACGACTATTACAGGCAGGCGATCTCGGCCGCCGGCACCGGCTGCATGTCGGCCCTCGACGCGGAGCGGTGGCTCGCGCACTAACTGGAGCGCCTGCGGAGGGAAAGCCAAGGTTTCCCCCGCCTGCGATGGCTCGCCCTCCAGGCGAGCCTCGCGGAAGCCGGTACAGGCCCGCGCGCTCAGCACCGGCCACAGCACCCACCAAGCACCGGGCACAAGCC